>DASQTB010000027.1:0-43347 GCA_035642095.1 Actinomycetota bacterium
CGAGGGACCGGAAGCGGTTGGAGCTCGTCCATCCATCGCTCCAGGAATGAAGGAGTGGCTTTCCTGCTGAGGCCTCGGGGTTGCTTGTTCCCTGGCGCTGCCTCATTTCCCCGAGATCATCGTGTTCGAGCGGAGACTCACGGTGTCCACCACGACGGTGTTGAGCTCCAACGAACACCACTCATGCAGCACCTGAATCGACCGGTCCGGCAGCCACCGCGCAAGGTCGTGCACCACCGTTCAGTTCCTCCTCGAAGAGCGCTCGGTGGCTGCGCGCGAACCACCGGGCTAGCCCCTCCTCGTAAGTGAGGACTTCCCGTGATCGCGCGGATATGGTGAGGCTGGACCAGGGCCTCCGACGCCGACGCTTACGTCGATTACGCCCCGAGTGCTCTGAACCCCTCGTAGACCAAGTACGCTGGCCAGAGGATCGCCTTCGGGAAGATCGCCCACACGTATTCCCAGAACGAGTCGGCCTGCTGCCAGTAGTAGAACAACGCGCCGAAGATCCCGAGGCCGTAGAGGGCTCCACCGCCCGCGGCGGCGCCCGTGCTGCCTTTCGACATCGCCTTCACCCCCATCGATCGTCCTGAGACCCTATCCGAACGAAGCGAGCTACCGGCACGCCATGTCGGAGCTGGTCTTCTTAGAGGCGTCCCGGACCCCCGGGCGCAGCCGAGACTGTCACGTCAGAAGAGGACCACGATCAGAGCGGCAACGGACAGGGCCACGAGCACAGCGAACATCACCACCGGCGCCGGCTCGCTTCGTGCCAAGACTTCGCCGCGTCCGACGATGGGCGACTGCGCCGGGCCGCGGAGGTGGTTGGCGACGCTCTCGGGGTCCGCCGGCCAGTGTGACAGCGGGGGCGGATCGAACAGAGGAGGCGCGGACGGCCACGGACTCGGACCAGCCGCTACCTGCGGAAAACGCACACGGGCGAACGACCCCGGACTATCCGGGCACTACTGAAAACCGCGGTGTCGGCGGTTCGAATCCGTCCCTCGCCACGGTGGGCTCGTCCCCGAAAGGGCCTGGCGGCGGCGGACCCAGGCCGTTCCCCTATCCGATGGCTGACTTGTCGAGCAGCCGGCGGACCTCGGTCTCCCAGTAGCGGCGGTGGCCGCCCAGGGTCCTGATCGAGGAGAGCTTGCCGGCCTTGGCCCATCGGGTGACGGTCTTGGGGTCGACCCGAAACAGGGCGGCGACCTCCGCTGGAGTCAGCAGGCGTTCGTCGCCGGCGCTTCCGTTGCCTCGCACTCCGTACACCTCCCGTTCCGGTGGCTCTCGCCACGGGGTCATTCTGGGACTGGCCTCCCCACCGGACCATAGACAAAAAGGACCATTTCGGGATGGTCCGTTCGCATTAGTGATTCTCCCTCAGTTGCACGATTCGGAGAGCTTCGCCTTCCGGAAGATGAAACCCGCCCTGGCCGATCCGATCCAAGCGGCCATGACGACGGCCCAAGGTGCCCGAAGAGCGAAAAACGCACCATGCTATAGTCCGCACCGGCGCCCCGCCTGGGGCTCGCGACGAGGGAGCGGGCACGCGTGACCGTCTTCTCGGAGCTGGGCGACGGATACGAGGAGATCGTGTTCTTCCACGATCGTCCGTCGAACCTTCGGGCCATCGTGGCCATCCACTCCACCTCCCTGGGGCCGGCCCTCGGGGGGACCAGGTTCTATCCCTTCGCCTCCGAGGAGGAAGCCCTCCGCGACGTCCTTCGCCTTGCTCGGGGGATGACCTACAAGGCGGCCGCGGCGGGCCTCGACCTGGGCGGCGGCAAGGCCGTGATCATCGGGGACCCCAGGCGCGAAAAGTCGGAGGAATTGCTTCGGGCCTACGGCCGGTACATCGAATCTCTGGGAGGTCGGTACATCACCGCGGAGGACGTAGGGACGTCCCGCGATGATATGGACATCCTCCGCCGGGAGACGCGGTGGGTGACGGGCGTTTCGAAGCGATTGGGTGGGTCCGGCGATCCCTCGCCGGTCACCGCGTACGGCGTGTTCCAAGGCCTCAGGGCCTGCGTCGAGGAAGCCCTCAAGACCTCCTCACTGGAAGACGTCAGGGTCGTCGTCCAGGGAGCCGGCAAGGTCGGGTATCACCTGGTCAAGCACCTGACCGATGCGGGCGCCGTGGTGAGCGTGGCCGACGTGGACGTGGATGCCGTGGCCCGGGTGGTGAACGACTTCGCCGTTGACACCGTCGAACCGGAGAAGGTCCACGCCGCGGCGTGTGACGTCCTCGCCCCGTGCGCGCTGGGCGCCGTCATCAGGGATGACACGATTCCCGAGCTGAAATGCAAGATCGTGGCCGGTGCAGCCAACAACCAGCTCGAGCGGCCCGAGCACGGCGACGCGCTGGACGAGCTGGGCATCCTGTACGCGCCCGACTTCGTGATCAACGCCGGCGGTCTGATCAACGTGGCGGACGAGCTGATGGGATACGACCGGCCGCGGGCGACGAAGAAGGTTGAAGCGATCTACCGAACCTTGCGCGAGGTGTTCCGTCGTTCGCGCACGGAGGGCGTCACGCCGGCGAGTGCCGCGGCTGGACTCGCTGAGGAACGCATCCGACAGGTGAGCCGGGTACAGCTGCTGTGGGTCCCTGGCCAATCGCGAACGGATCACGTTCGCACATAGACGTTACGATCGGCTGACATTTCTCCCAGCGTACGGGGGTGGCGTTTGCATCCGCGCCGATCCCCTGATAGTCATACCGCGGTTTGGCTGCCCGGCCACCGAGCCCGAAGGGGTGGTGGAGAACGACCGCCCTCGCCCTGGGCGTCGCCCTAGCCCTCATGGTGACGCCGTTTCAAGCGAGCGCGGCGACGACCTCAACGGAAGCTCGGCTGCTCGACCTGATCAACCGGTCACGGACGTCGCGCGGCTTGGCGCCGCTGGCCGTCCGGGATGACCTGGGCGGCATGGCCCATCGACACAGCGCCAAGATGGCTCGTCGTAGCTTGCTGTTCCATCACGGTTGCCTGTCCTGCCGGTTCCCCTCCGGGAGCTGGCGGGCCCTGGCCGAGAACGTGGGCGCCGGGGCAAGCCTTCGGGGGATCCACCGGATGATGATGAGAAGCGCCGGCCACCGTCAGAACGTGCTGGGCGGATTCGACGCGATCGGGGTCGGTGTGGTCCGCAAGGGCGGCCGATTCTGGGTGACCGAGATCTTCTTCGCCTGACATCCTCCCGAGCGGTGCCCTATCCTGAGGGACCCATCTCGGCCGGGTGATCCGTGGAGCGAGCAGAAGACCAAACCATCGTCCGCATCCTCGATCCCGAGGGACGCGTCGTCGATCCCGAAGCCCGCCAGGCCCTGGACCTGAAGGAAGAGGACCTCCGGTCGCTGTATCGGTTCATGGCCCTGTCCCGGCAGGTCGACCTGGAGTGCACGGCCCTGCAACGACAGGGCGAGCTGGCCGTCTATCCGCCGCTGATCGGCCAGGAAGCGGCGCAGGTGGGGAGCGCCTTCGCACTGGGCGAAGAGGACTTCGTGTTCCCCTCCTATCGCGAGGTCGGAGTGGCCGTGGTCCGGGACATCGACCTGGTCGAGTACATGCACTTTCACCGGGGCACCCGGCACGGCGGGATCGACGACCCCGTGGGGAAGCGCTTCGGCGAGATCTCCGTCCCCGTCTCCAGCCAGACGCTTCACGCGGTCGGGTGGGCCATGGGCGCCCAGAAGGACGGGCGGAACGCGTGCGCCATCGTGTACTTCGGTGACGGCGCCACCTCGCAGGGCGACTTTCACGAGGCCTGTAACTTCGCCGGCGTGTTCCGCACACCGGTGGTGTTCTTCTGTCAGAACAATGCCTGGGCGATCTCTGTCCCCCTGTCGAAGCAGACCGCGGCGCCGATCTGGCGCAAGGCGGAGGCCTATGGGTTCCCCGGGGTGCGGGTGGACGGCAACGACGTGCTGGCCTCCTACGCGGTGACCCGAGAGGCCTTGGACCGGGCCCGGACGGAGCGCACACCGACCCTCATCGAGGCGGTGACCTACCGGATGGGTCCCCACAGCACCGCGGACGACCGCACTCGCTACCAGCCGACCGAGGAGATCGACCGGTGGCAGGAGCTGGACCCGTTGGTCCGGTTCCGTGCGTTCCTGCAGAGCGAGGGCATGGTCGACCCGGAGTTCCTGGACCGTGTGGAGCGTGACGCCAAGGATCTGGCCGCATCGGTCCGGGCCGGGATCGCCGGCGCGCCGCCCCGCGACATCCGCGAGATGTTCGGATGGATGTGGGGCGACATCCCGGCCCACCTGGCCCGACAGCGGGATGAGGTGGCCGCGCTCATGGAGGCGGAGGGTCCGGAGGACGGCGATGCCTGAGGTGACGATGGCCCAGGCCATCAACCAGGGCCTTCGCCGGGCGTTAACGGACGACGATCGGGTGCTGGTGTTCGGTGAGGACATCGGCAAGCTCGGCGGCGTGTTCCGGATCACGGACCGGCTCCAGGAGGAGTTCGGAGAGGACCGCGTGTTCGACACGCCGCTGGCCGAGTCGGCGATCCTCGGCGTGTCCATCGGCCTGGCGATGGCCGGCTGGAAGCCGGTCCCGGAGATCCAGTTCGACGCCTTCTCGTACCCCGCCCTCGATCAGGTGATCTCGCACGTGGCCAAGTACCGATTCCGTTCAGCCGGAACGGTGTCGATGCCGATCGTGATGCGACTCCCCGTCGGAGGCGCCGTCGGTGCGGCGGAGCACCATTCGGAGAGCCCCGAGGTCTACTACGCGCATACCGCCGGACTCAAGGTCGTGATCCCATCCACCCCGATCGATGCCTTCAACCTCCTTCTGGCATCGATCCGCGATCCGGACCCGGTGATCTATCTCGAGCCCAAGGCCCGGTACTGGTCGAAGGAGCCGGGCGAGCTGGAGCCGAACGGGCTCCCGATCGGCGCGGCCCGGGTCCTCCGAGAGGGAGCCCACGGGACGCTGGTGACATGGGGGGGCATGGTCCCCCGCTGTCTGGCCGCCGCCGAGGCCGCCGCGGAGGACGGCGTCGAGCTCGAGGTGCTCGACCTGCGATGCCTGGTCCCGCTGGATCTCGATAGGCTGATCGCCTCGGCCCGCAAGACCGGCCGGGTGGTGGTGGTGCACGAGGCGCCGATGACCGCGGGGTTCGGCGGGGAGGTGGTGGCCCGGGTCGTGGAGGATGCCTTCGAGTACCTCGAGGCTCCCGTGCTCCGTGTCACCGGCTATGACCTCCCCTACCCGCCGGCCACCGTCGAGGAGCATTACCTGCCCAGCGTCGACCGCATCCTCCTGGCCGTGCAGCGGACTCTCACCTTCTAGACTGCGGATATGGCCGAGCGCGTGTTCAACCTGCCGGATCTCGGCGAGGGTCTGGAGGATGCCGAGATCGTGGAGTGGAAGGTGGCCCCCGGGGACGACGTCGAGCTGAACCGGCCCTTGGTGGAGGTCAACACGGCCAAGGCGCTGGTCGAGATCCCGTCGCCGTTCGCCGGCCGGGTGACCACGCTCCACGGTGAGGCCGGCGGGGTGGTCGCGGTCGGCCAGCCCCTGGTGACGTTCGAGGTGGAGACGGGTGCCCCGCCTTCGGCCGAGGGCGAGGCCGCGGCCGCGGCCGGGCAGGCCTCACCGGGGGATGCCGCGCGTCCCAAGCGCGAGGCGGTCCTGGTCGGGTACGGGGTGGGCCAGGAGAAGACGGGGCGACGCCGCCCCCGCCTCCGGCCGCCGGATCGACGGGATGAAGGGAATGAAGCCCGGGCCACCCCGCTGGTCCGCCGCTTGGCCCGGGAGAAAGGGATCGATCTCACCTCCCTTCGAGGATCTGGCCCCGACGGCCGCCTGACCCGCGACGACGTCCTCAAGGCGGCGACGAAGACCGGAGCGAGAGCGACCGCGGAGACCTCGCCGGAGGGAGCTCCTCATACCACCCCAGGTGAGGTCGACGCCGCGGTCGCCCCATCGAACGCGGCCGCGCCGAGACGCGGTGAGGAGGAACGGGTGGCCGTCCGAGGGGTGCGCCGGCTGATCGCTCAGAAGATGGCCCGATCATGGCGAGAGATCCCCCACGTCACAACGTTCCACACCGTCGACGCGACGCACGTCGAGGCCCTCCGGCGAGAACTGACCGAGGAGTCCGGCACCAAGGTCAGCGCGCTATCGGTCGTCGTCCGGGCCTTGGCCGAGGTGTGTCGGCGGCACCCCAAGCTGAATGCGTCGTTCCACCCGGACGCCGGCGAGATCGTCC
This sequence comes from Actinomycetota bacterium, assembly GCA_035642095.1. Taxonomy (GTDB): domain Bacteria; phylum Actinomycetota; class UBA4738; order UBA4738; family CALAEC01; genus DASQTB01. The sequence goes on from DASQTB010000027.1 coordinate 6,229, forward strand.
TGAAGGGCTCGTATCACGTGGGCATCGCCGCAGACAGCGAACGCGGGCTGCTGGTCCCGGTGGTCCGAGACGTCGACGCGAAGGGGATCACCCGGGTGGCTCGAGAGCTGGCCGAGGTGGTCGAAGCCGCCCGGGCCGGCCGGGCCACGCCGGACCAGCTGACCGGAAGCACGATCACCGTGACGAACTTTGGCGTGTTCGGATCGGAGGCCGGGACGCCGATCATCAACCACCCGGAGGCGGCCATCCTGGGCACGGGCCGCATCGCGGACCGTGCGGTCGTCATCGACGGACAGGTCGAGGTCCGCCCCACGCTGACCCTGGCCCTGTCGTTCGATCACCGAGTGCTCGACGGCGCCGACGCAGACCGGGCCATGACGGATCTCACCCGCCTTCTGGAGAGTCCCTTCCGGCTCGGGGCACTGCCGCGGTGAAGATCGTCTCCCTGCTCCCCTCGGCCACAGAGCTCGTCTTCGCCCTGGGACTCGGTGACCAGCTCGAGGGGGTGACGTTCGAATGCGATTACCCGGCCGAGGCGAGAACCAAGCCGGTCGTCTCCGACACCGCCCTCCCCACGGATCGGCCACGGACGTCGCGGGAGACCGACGACCTGGTGACGGCGCACATGGAGCGGAGGGAGCCACTCTACGTCCTGGACAAGGAGCTCATCTCGAAGATCCAACCGGACCTCATCCTGACCCAGGATCTGTGCCGGGTGTGCGCCGTTCCCTCCGGACAGATCCAGGAGGCTCTCGACGAGCTCGGCTGCCGATCCGACATTGTCTCCATGGATCCGAACGGACTGGATGGCATCTTCGATTCGTTCCTCGACGTCGGAAGAGCCACGGGAACCGAGACCAGGGCCAAGGAGCTGGTGGAGTCGCTCCGGGTGCGGGTCGACGAGGTCAAGAGCCGGACCGCCCGCTTGCCGGAGATCCGAACGTTCTGCATGGAATGGCTCGATCCCCCGTTCGCGGGAGGCCACTGGATCCCCGAGATGGTCCGGATCGCCGCGGGACAGAACCTCCTCACCGAGCCCAAGCAGCCGTCCCGGAAGGTGACCTGGCGGCAGGTGGCGAACGCGAGCCCCGAGGTGGTGGTGTTCATGCCGTGCGGCTACTACCTCCAGGAAGCCGAGGAGGAAGCGGGCCGGATCTATGCGGTCCCCGAGTTCCGTGAGACCACCGCGCACGCCGAGGGAACGGTGTACGCCACCGACGCGTCGTCGTACTTCTCCCGCCCCGGACCCCGGATCGTGGACGGGCTCGACATCCTGGCGTGGGCCATCCATCCGGACGCGTTCCCCGAGCCCGGCCCCGACGCGATCGTCCGGGTCCCCCCGCCCTGAGGGAGGCGGTATGGAGCGAAGGAACCAGGTCACGCCGGACCACGTCGGTCGGCGGGTGACCTTCCAGTACGAGCTCCCCAACGGCTACCTGAGCGAGGTGGTGGGCACCCTCAAGTGGTTCGACCAGGCCGCCCAGACCTTCGTGGTCGAGGATCGGGACGGCCGCCTGGTTCGGGTCCCCGCCAAGGGGGTCCGTCACGGCAAGCTGGTGACGCCTCGCTGAGCGGCAGGACTCAGCCGCCGACGCGGCTTCCCTGACGCCGGAGCGGGAGGGTGAACGTCACCGACGCCCCCCCGCCGGCCCGGTTCTCCGCCCAGACCCGGCCCCCGTGGCCCTGGGTGAGGCTCCGGACGATGAATAGCCCGAGGCCCACGCCTCCCGCGCCGGGGGGCCCGTCACCTCGCTGGTACCGATCGAAGACGTTCGTCAGCAGCTCCTGAGGGATCCCCGGTCCCCGATCCGAGACGGAGACGTGGACCTCCTCCGTGGCGGGTGCCACCTCCACCTCGATCGGGGTCCCGTCCTCCGAGTACTTCACCGCGTTGTCCAGGAGGTTGGCCAGGATGTGCTCCACGGCGCTGCGGTCGCCGTAGACCACCGGCAGCTCGTCGGCCACCTTTACGTCGACGGCTCGCTCGGACAGGACGCCTCGGAACGCGGCGACTTCCTCCCGGACCAGGCGGTCGAGGTCGAGCGGCTCCCGCAGGAGTACCGGCGCTCCCTGGTCCACGCTGGTGGCCATGAGGAGCTGCTCGATCATCTGGAGCATCCGTCGGGCCTGCTTCTCGATGATCTCGGTGAACTCCCGGGTCTGGTGATCGGTGGCCTTCCGGCCGAGGTCCCGGAGCAATCGTGAGTACCCGAGGATCGCGGTCAACGGAGCTTTGAGGTCGTGGCTGACCACGGCCAGGAAATCGCGTCGCCGGGTGTCGACCTCGGCCAGCTTGACCGACGCGTCGCGCTCCCGCTGGTACATCCGGGCGTTGTTGATGGCGATGGCGGCGTGCTCGGCGAACACGGTCAGCGCCCTGAGGTCGTGCTCCGTGTACTCCCGATCGCCTTGGGAGACGCTGACGTTGAGGACGCCCACCGGCTCGGCTCTGGCCCACAGCGGCGCCGACATGGCCGATCTGACCCGGCGGTCCTTCGGCACGAACCGCCGGAAGCGGTGGTCGCTGAGGTCGCCGCGAAGGATGACCGCCTCCCGGAACTCCGCCACCCAGCCGGCCACGCCCTCGCCGACCCGGATCTGGCGACGGGCCGTCTCCTCGGGCAGGCCCACCGAGGCACCGATCCGCAGCGTCGTCTTCTCCTCGTCGAACAGCATCACGGAGCCCTCGGTGGCCCCCAGCAACTCCTGGGCCGAGGTCAGGATGAGGTGGAGGACATCCTCCAGGGACAGCGTGGAGGCCACGGCCCGTCCCGCCCGGAGGATGCTGGTCAGCTCCCGGACGCGGGCCTCGAGGGCGGCCGACAGGACCCGTTCCTCGATCAGGGCCCGCTCGACTCGGTCCAGGGCCCGCTCCTTCTCCCGGACGTAGAGGGCGAAGGCAACCGCCAGCAGAACGAACCCGATCCGGAGCACGTCCCGGTTGATGAACGGCAGCGGCTCCCCCAGGAGGTCCGTCGCTTCCGCCAGCAGGACCAGCCCGGCCGCCACGAAGACGAACACCAGGAGCAGCAGCAGGAACAGCTGACGGCGACGTTGCTGGACGTCCTCCAGCTCGGGCGTCTTCAGCTCTCCTTCGGTGACGACCGGCCTGGTCACCGAAGCGCAACCCCCGGATACGCCGTGACCTCCCCGACAACCGATCCGGCCAGCCCGGCCGCCCGGACGGCGTCGATCACCGGACCCGCCCCGGCTCGATCGACGACCAGCACCATCCCCAGGCCCATGTTGAACGTCCCGAACATCTCCTCCTCTGAGACATCGGCCAGTCGCTGGAGGAATCCGAAGACCTCCGGTCGGGGCCACCCTCCCCGGTCGAGGGTGGCCCCCAGGCCCTCCGGGAGCGCTCGGGGGAGATTCAGGGGAAGGCCGCCCCCCGTCACGTGGGCCGCCGCCCGGAGCGCCCCCGTGGCCGCGGCGGCCCGGACCGCCGAGGCGTAGATGAGGGTCGGCTCCAGGAGCTCCTCCGAGAGCGCCCGCCCCAGGCCGGCCGGAGTCGAGCGCAACTCCAGGCCGGCGTGGGCGATCGCTGCGCGGATCAGGCTGAACCCGTTGCTGTGGACGCCGGAGGCCGGGAGGCCCACCAGAGCGTCTCCCACCTTCACCCGGTCCGGCCCCAGAAGCTCGTCTCGCCGGACCAGCCCCACGCAGAACCCGGCCAGGTCGAACCGACCTTCCTCCAGCTGCCCCGGGTGCTCGGCGGTCTCCCCGCCCAGGAGGGCGCACCCGGCCCGGCGACATCCTTCCGCCACCCCGGCCACGACCTCGGCCACTTGCTCCGGGACCAGCCGCTCCACCACGACGTGATCGAGGAAGAAGAGTGGCTCGGCCCCGGTACACACCACGTCGTTGGCGGACATGGCCACCAGATCGATCCCCACGCTGTCGAATCTCCCCACCGCTCGGGCGATCTCGACCTTGGTGCCGACGCCGTCGGCCGCTGCGGCCAGGAGCCGCTCCTCGTCCAGCCGGAACAGCCCTGCGAAGCCGCCCACGCCCGCCACGACCTCCGGTCGGCTCGCCGCGGATGCGAGGTCGCGGATCAGGGTCACGGCCTCGGAGGCGGCGCCGACGTCCACGCCGGCGCGCCGGTAGGCGTCCACTACTCGCGCTCGAGGAGGCCCTTCGACGGTGCCCGCTCGGGGACCGCCACGGGGTACTGGCCGTCGAAACAGGCCCGGCAGAACGCATCGGCCGGCGCGTCGGTGGCGGCCACCAGCTCGGGCAGTGGCAGGTAGGCCAGGGTGTCGGCGCCGATGAAGTCTCGGACCTCCGGGATCGTCATCGTCCCCGCGACCAGCTCCCCGGACGTGGACATATCGATCCCGTAGTAGCACGGCCACCGGATCGGTGGGCTGGTGATTCGCATGTGGACCTCCCGGGCCCCGGCGTCCCGAAGCATCTGCACGATCTGGCGGGTGGTGGTCCCCCGGACGATCGAGTCGTCGACCACGGCCAGACGCCGTCCCCGGACCGTCTCCGCCAGCGGGTTGAGCTTCAGGCGCACGCCGCGCTGACGGAGGGCCGGTGTCGGCTCGATGAACGTGCGATGCACGTACCGGTTCTTCATCAGGCCCTCGCCGTACGGGATCCCGCTCTCCTCGGCGAAGCCCGCCGCAGCGGAATGTCCCGTGTCGGGGACCGGGATCACCAGGTCGGCGGGGGCCGGAGCCTCGCGGGCGAGCCGGCGCCCCATCTCGCGGCGGGCCTCGTGGACCGTCCGCCCGTACAGCCTGGAGTCGGCCCGGGCGAGATACACGAACTCGAACAGGCACAGGGCGTGCCGAGGAGTGTCGGCGTACCGGATGGACCGGAGCCCCCGCTCGTCGATGGCCACCAGCTCGCCGGGCTCCACCTCCCGAACGTACTCGGCGCCGACGATGTCGAGCGCCGCCGTCTCCGAGGCCAGGATCCATCCCTGGCCCAGGCGACCGATGGCCAGCGGCCGGAGGCCGTGGGGGTCCCGGGCACCGTAGACCGTCCGCTCGTCCATGAGGACGAACGAGAACGCTCCATGCAGCGTGGGCAGCACCTCCACCGCGGCGGCCTCCAGATCGCCCGGTTCCCGTGAGAGGAGCGTGGCCACCAGGTCGGAGTCGGTGGTGGCGGGGCCTCGCCGGCCGACCCGGTCGAGCAGCTCCTCGGTGTTGACCAGGTTCCCGTTATGTCCGAGGGCCAGTCCCCGAGTGCCGTCGGTCTTGAACGTCGGTTGAGCGTTGTCCCAGGTGGTCGACCCCGTGGTGGAGTATCGGGTGTGGCCGATTCCCAGGTCGCCGGGCAGCGTGGAGAGCGTCCGTTCATCGAAGACCTGGGACACCAGGCCCAGCTCACGGTAGACCAGGATGTCGTGCCCGTCGGAGACGGCGATGCCGGCCGACTCCTGCCCGCGATGCTGGAGGGCGTAGAGACCGAAATAGAGGAGCCGGCTGACGTCCTCGCCGGGGGCCCACACCCCGACGAGACCGCACGCTTCCTTCGGCCCTTCCCCGAACACGCCACCCGAGGATACCATCGCCTACCCCGCCGACCGTTCCAGTAAGTCGGGGATCGCCGACTCGTACGCCGCTCGCGCCTCGGATACGTCCAGCTCGAACGTTCCGCCGAAGGTCATCCTGGGGCCTCCGGTCTCGCCGATGCGAGCGAACGGGACCTCGTGCTCCCCGGCCAGGCCCTCCAGGCTCTCGGCCCGGGCCGGCTCCACCCCCACCAGGGCTCGGGACGCCGACTCGCTGAACAGCATGACGTGGGGAGGCAGGTCGGCGGGCAGCGTCACGGCGAAACCGCAGTCCCCTCCGAGGGCGGCCTCGGCCAGGGCCACGGCCAGCCCTCCGTCGGAGCAGTCATGTGCAGTGGTCACCAGGCCGTGGCGGGACGCGGCCACCAACAGCGTCACCAGCCTGACCGCCCGGTCCAGATCGAGACCGGGAGGGCGGCCGCTCACCGCGCCCAGGACGACCTCCGCATACTCAGATCCGCCGAGCTCGGCGAAGGTCTCGCCCAGGACGTAGATCGCTCCGCCGGGCCGGAAGGACGAACCGATCCGGAGCCGGTGATCGTCCAGGAGCCCGAGCATCCCCACGACCGGGGTCGGCCAGATCGCGGAGTCACCGGCTTCGTTGTAGAACGACACGTTCCCTCCGGTGACCGGGGTTCCCAGGGCGCGACACGCGTCCGCCATCCCCCGAACCGTCTCGTGGAAGGCCCACATCACCTCGGGTCGCTCGGGGTCGCCGAAGTTCAGGCAGTTCGTGATGGCCAGCGGACGGGCACCGACACAGGCCACGTTGCGAGCAGCCTCGGCCACAGCGTGCGCGCCACCGAGGTATGGATCGAGACGACCGTACCGGCCGTTGCCGTCGGTCGACAGGGCCAATGCCCGAGCGGAACCCTCCAGGCGGATCACCGCGGCGTCTCCCCCCGGCCCGGCCACCGTGTTGCCCTGGACGATCGAGTCATACTGTTCCCACACCCATCGCTTGGAGGCGACGTTCGGCGAAGACAGGACCCGGATGAACGCCTCGGCCGGGTCGAGCGGCGGGACGGCGGCCGTCGGATCGTCGGCCTGGAGGTCATCCAGGTCGGCCGGCGGCGCCATCGGCCGCCGGTACACCGGTCCCTCCTCCGCCAGCGACCGGGCCGGGACGTCGGCCTCGACCCGGCCTCCCAGCCGGGCCCGGAGGCGGCCGTCGTCGGTGACTCGGCCGATGGGGGCGGAGTCCAGGCCCCATCGAGCGCACACCTCGCGGACCGTGCCCACGTCGGCCGGACGGACAACGGCGAGCATCCGCTCCTGGGACTCCGACGTCAGGATCTCGAAGGGCTCCATGCCCGGCTCCCGAAGCGGCACCGAGTCGAGGTCCATCACCGCTCCCGTGCCGGCCCGGGCGGCGGACTCGCTCACGGCGCAGGTCAGTCCGGCCCCGCCCAGATCCTGCAGTCCCACCAGGAGAGCGGCGTCGACCAGCTCCAGGCACGCCTCGATGAGGAGCTTCTCCGCGAACGGGTCGGCGATCTGGACCGACGGCCGCTGGGCGGCGCTGCCCCGCTCGAGCCTTCGCGAGGCCAGGACGGAGACGCCTCCGATCCCGTCGCGCCCCGTGGGCGAACCGATCAGCAGGAGGACGTTCCCCGGGCCGTCGGCCCGGGCCCGGACCAGGCGGTCGGCGGGAGCCAGCCCGACGCACATCGCGTTCACCGTGGGATTCGGACCGTGGGGCGGCGCGAACCGGACCTCTCCTCCGACGGTGGGGACTCCGATGCAGTTGCCGTAGCCCCCGATCCCGGCCACCACACCGCCCAACAGCCACCGATTTCGCTCGTCGTCCAGCGGCCCGAACCGGAGGGCATCGAGAAGGGCCACCGGACGGGCACCCATCGACAGGACATCCCGGACGATGCCCCCGACGCCGGTCGCCGCTCCCTGGTACGGCTCGATGGCCGACGGATGCGAGTGGGATTCGAGCTTGAAGACACAGGCCATCCCGTCGCCGAGGTCGACCGCCCCCGCGTCCTCCCCCGGACCCACCAGGACGTGCCGGCCCTCGGCGGGGAGCTCGCTCAGATGCACCTTCGACGACTTGTACGAGCAGTGCTCCGACCACATCGCCGCGTACATGGCCAGCTCGGCCCGGGCGGGCTCTCGACCGAGCGTGGCCACGATCCGGCCGTGCTCCTCATCGGTAAGTCCCAGCGAACGATGGAGCGGGTCCGCGGTGCGGACGGGCTCCGCCATCACACCCGGGCCAGCAGCGAGGCCAACAGCGATTCGAACAGAGCCCGGCCGCCGGCTGGACCGACGTCCGGGTCGACGGCGTGCTCCGGATGGGGCATCAGGCCGACCACGTTGCCCCGCTCGCTACAGACCCCGGCGATATGATCCGCAGACCCGTTCGGGTTCCACGCCTCGCCCAGCTCGCCCCGAGCCGAGCAGTACCGGAACACCACTCGACCCTCCTCACCGAGGGCCCGAAGCGTGTCCCGGTCCCCCACGTACTGCCCCTCGCCGTGCTTGACCGGGACGTCCAGCACCGTCCCGGGTGAGAGCTCGGAGGTGAAGAGCGTGGCCGAGGACTCGACCCGGACGTTCACCCACCGGCAGACGAACGACACCCTCCGGTTCCGGACCAGCGCGCCGGGAAGCAGTCCCGCCTCACACAGGATCTGAAAGCCGTTGCAGATCCCCAGCACCGGGGCACCCCGATCGGCGTGATCCCACACCGCTCGCATCACCGGGGCGAACCGGGCGATCGCTCCCGCCCGGAGGTAGTCACCGTACGAGAACCCGCCGGGAAGGATCACCGCGTCGACGCCGTCGAGATCGGTATCGCGGTGCCATAGAGGTACGGCCCGGGCGCCCATGAGCCGGACGGCCCTCAGGGCATCGCGGTCGTCGAGCGAACCGGGAAAGGTGACGACGCCGACCCGGGGAGAGGTCACCCGACCTCCTCCGGGCGCAGGATCCGGTGCTCCTCGATCACCGGGTTCGACAGCAGCCGATCGGCGATCTCCTCCACCCGGGCCCGGGCCTCGTCCTCGGTCGCGGCGTCCACCGTCAGCTCGACGTGCCGGCCCACCCGAACACCGCCCACACCGGCCCATCCCATGGTCGGGAGGGCGTCCTCGACCGTCTTGCCTTGGGGATCAGCCAGGCCCGGCTTGAGCATGACCACGACCTCGAAGCGGTACCGACTCACAGCGCACCCGACCTGCGGAGGTAGTCGTCGAGCGGCCCGCCGGTGATCCTCTCGTAGGCCTCCCGGTATCGCCCGGCCGTCTGGCCGACGACGTCCGGCGGGAGCTCCGGGGCCGGTGGTTCGTGGTTCCAGCCACTCCGGTCCAGCCAGTCTCGGACGTACTGCTTGTCGAACGAGGCCTGCGGCCCGCCCGGCGCGTAGCCGTCCGCCGGCCAGAACCGAGAGGAGTCCGGCGTCATGACCTCGTCGCATAGGGCGATCTCCCCTTCGATGAACCCGAACTCGAACTTGGTGTCGGCCAGGATCACGCCTCGCTCGGCGGCCAGCGTCGCTCCTCGCTCGTACAGGGTCAGCGTGAGCTCCTTCAGCCGCTGGGCCAGCCCCCGGCCGATCAGGTCGCCGGCCCGCTCGATGGTGATGTTCTCGTCGTGGCCCGTCTCGGCCTTGGTGGCAGGGGTGAAGATCGGTGTCGGCAGCCTCGCGGATTCGGTGAGCCCGTCGGGCAGTCGGATCCCGCAGACCGTGCCCTCCTGCCGGTACTCCTTCCACCCGGAGCCGGAGAGGTACCCCCGGGCCACGCACTCGATGGGGATCATGCGCGCCGTCCGAACCAGCATCGACCGACCCGCCAGCTCCTCGCGGTGCTCCTCGTACTCCGGCGGGAACGCGTCGACCGAGGTCGACACGACGTGGTTCGGGACCAGGTCGGTCGTCTGTTCGAACCAGAACAGGGACAGGCCGGTCAACACCCGGCCCTTGTCCGGGATCGGCGTCGGCAGGACGACGTCGAACGCGGAGATCCGGTCGGTGGTGACCATCAGCAGGTGCTCCGGATCGACCTGGTAGATATCCCGGACCTTCCCCCGGGCGTGCAGCTCGGCCAGGACGCTCATGTCGGGTCGACCTCCAGCTTCTCCAGGCGGGCGAACACCCCGTCCAGGTGTTCGAGCCGCGGGCGGAACAGGTCGTCGAGCTCATCGTCGGAGAGGTCCGTCCGGGAACGGATCTCCTCCCGAAAGTCCGCGTCGTGGTCCCACGCCGCGGCAGCGGCCTCCTGGACCAAGCCGTATGCGACCTCCCGGGCCGTTCCCCTCTCGATCAGCGCCAGCAGCACCCGTTGGGAGTAGACGACCCCGCCCGCGACCTCCACGTGCCGGCGCATCCGGTCCGGGAACACCAGCAAGTGCTCGACCACGTGACCGGCCAGCTCCAGCATGTAGTCAAGGGCGATGGTCGAATCGGGCAGGACGACCCGCTCCACCGAGGAGTGCGAGATGTCGCGCTCGTGCCAGAGCGCGACATCCTCCAGGGCGGCCTGGAGGTTCGACCTGATCAGCCGGGCCAGGCCGGTGATCCGCTCGCAGAGGATCGGGTTCCGCTTGTGGGGCATGGCGCTGGAGCCCTTCTGTCCCGGCTCGAACGGCTCCTGCACCTCCCGGACCTCCGTCCGGGCCAGATGCCGCAGCTCGACGGCGATCTTCTCCAGGGTGGCGGCCGTGAGGGCCAGCGCCCCCATGTATTCCGCGTGGCGGTCGCGCTGGATCACCTGGGTGGCCGCCTCGGCCGGCCGGAGGCCGAGCTCGGCGCAGATGTGCTCCTCGACCGACGGATCGACCGAGGCGTACGTCCCGACCACGCCGCTCGCCTTCCCCACGGCGATCACGTCCCGGGCCCGCCGGAGGCGGTCCCGGTCCCGGGCCAGCTCGAAGGCCCACACGGCCAGCTTGTGGCCGAAGGTGGTCGGCTCGGCATGGACGCCGTGCGTCCGGGCCACGCACACGGTATCCCGATGCTCGAGCGCCCTGACGCGGACCACGCCGATCAGGCGCTCCAGCTTGGCCAGGAGCAGCGACGCGGCGTCCCGGAGCTGAAGGGCCAGACCCGTGTCGAGGAGGTCGCTCGACGTCATCCCGAAGTGGATCCACCGGCCGGCGGGCCCCACCGATTCGGCGACGGCCTGGACGAACGCGGCCACGTCGTGGTGGGTGGTCGCCTCCAGCTCGGCGACACGCCCGGATCGCACCGCCGCCCTGGCTCGGATGGTCTCGAGGTCCTCCGGGGGGATGCGGCCGAGCCCGGCCCACGCCTCGCACGCCAGGACCTCGATCCGGAGCCAGTGGCCCAGCTTCGACTCATCCGTCCACACCGCCGCCATCTCCGGCAGCGTGTAACGAGGGATCACGGGGCCCTCACAGCTTGAGACCCTCGGCCAGGGACTCCTTGAACTCGTGGAGCTTCACCCGGACGTCGGCGTCGCGGACGGCCAGGATCTGCGCGGCCAGCAGGGCCGCGTTGACCGCTCCGTCGATGCCGACGGTGGCCACCGGGACACCCCGGGGCATCTGGACCGTGGAGTACAGGGCGTCGGCCCCGCCGAGCTGGTCGGCTCCGACGGGGACCCCGATCACCGGAAGGACGGTCCGAGCCGCCACCGCGCCGGCGAGGTGGGCGGCCCGACCGGCGCCGCAGATGACGGCCACCAGCCCTCGGTCCTCGGCGGTCCGGGCGTACTCGTGGACCAGGTCGGGCGTCCGATGCGCCGACATCACCAGGATCTCGTTGGGGATGTCCAGCCGCTCCAGGATCGCCGTGGCCTGCTGGAGCACGGGAAGATCCGAAGCGGACCCGACCAGGATGCCCACCAGGGGCTGTTCGTCAGCCACGCGCCGCCTCCTCCCCGATGTCGGTCCGGTTGTGCATCCCCTCGAAGGAGATCAGGGAAGCGGCCTCGTAGGCACGCCCGCGCGCCTCGGCGAGATCCTTCCCCATGGCGCTCACCGCCAGCACCCGCCCGCCTGCCGTCACCACTGTACCGTCCCGGCGAGCCGTCCCGGCGTGGAAGACCAAGGTCTTGTCGAGGTTTCGGACTCGGTCGAGCCCCTCCACCGGGAAGCCCACCGAGTAGCGGGCCGGGTACCCTCCGGAGGCCAGGACCACCGTGACGCAGCCGTCGGTCGCCCACCGGGCCTCAGCTCGGTCAAGCCGGCCCTCGGCGCAGGCCAGGAGGAGGCGGCCCAGGTCGGCATCCAGCCGGGGCAGGATGGCTTCGGTCTCGGGATCGCCGAAGCGGCAGTTGTACTCCAGCAACCGAGGGCCGTCGGCGGTCAGCATCAGGCCCGCGTACAGGACGCCTCGGTACACGATCCCCTCGGCGGCAAGGGCCCGGACGGTGGGCTCGATCACCTCGTCGACGATCCGGCGAGCCGCCGACCCGTCCACGAACGGCACCGGTGAGAAGGCCCCCATGCCTCCGGTGTTGGGGCCGGTGTCGCCGTCGCCCGCCCGCTTGAAGTCCTGGGCGGGTTCCAGCGGGACCACGGTCTCACCGTCGGTCAGGGCCAGCAGCGACACCTCGCGCCCCTCCAGGTGCTCCTCCACCAGGACCCGGTCGCCGGCCGGGCCGAACGCCCTGTCGACCAACGCCCGCTCGAGGGCTCGGATCGCCGCCTGTCGTGTGGGCGCGACCGTGACTCCCTTCCCGGCGGCGAGCCCGTCGGCCTTGATCACGTAGGGAGGATCGCCGGCGTCGAGGAACTCGATGGCCCGGGTGATGTCGTCGGTGGCCTCGGCGGATCCGGTCGGGACGCCGTGACGAAGGAGGAGCTCCTTGGCCCACACCTTCGACCCCTCGATGCGGGCCCCCTCCGCGGTCGGACCGAACGCGGTGATCCCCCGATCGGCCAGGGCGTCGACCAACCCGGCCACCAGAGGGGCCTCGGGACCGATCACCACCAGCTCCGGGGACTCCTTCTCGGCCAGCGCGACCTGGCCGTCGAGGTCCGTGGCCTCGACCGGCTCGCACCGGGTCACCTCCTCGATGCCGGCGTTCCCCGGCGCGCACACGATCTCGCCGACGGAGGGGCTCCGGGCCAACGCCCAGGCCAGGGCGTGCTCCCGCCCTCCTCCCCCGACGGCCAGGACCTTCACGACTCGACGGTCTGCTCGCGAGAGGGGCCGACGGAGACCATTCGCACCGGAACGCCGCCGAGGTCGGCGACCCGCTCGACGTACTTGCGGGCCGCCGGCGGGAGCTCGTCGCTCGACCGGGCCGAGCCGAGATCATCCGGCCAGCCCTCGAGCTCCTCGAACACCGCCTCGGCCTTGTGGACGATGGTCTGGTGAGGCGGGAGGTCCTCATACACGCGACCCTCGTATCGGTACGCGGTGCACACCCGAACGGTGTCCAAGCCGGACAGCACGTCGAGCTTGGTCAGGAACAGCTCGGTCAGCCCGTTGATCCTGGCCGCGTACCGGAGGAGCACGGCGTCGAACCACCCGCACCGGCGGGGACGGTTCGTGGTCGTCCCGAACTCCTGCCCCCGCTCGCGCATCCATTCTCCTGCCCACCCCTGGTCCTCGGTCGGGAACGGTCCGGAGCCGACCCGGGTGACGTAGGCCTTGGTGACCCCGATGACCCGGTCGACCTCCTTCGGTCCGATCCCGGAACCGACCAGCGCGCCGCCGGCCACGGGGTTCGACGAGGTGACGAACGGATACGTCCCGTGGTCGAGGTCGAGCAGCGTGCCCTGCGCCCCCTCCAGGAGGACTCCCTTCCCACCCCGGAGCGCCCGGTGGATCAGCGCCGAAGTGTCCGCGATGTGCGGACCGAGGCGCTCCCCGTAGCCCAGATAGTCCTGGGCGATCTCCTCGGCATCGAGGGGGAGCCGGTTGTACACCTTGGACAGCACCGCGTTCTTCTCCTTCAAGGCGGCGTCCAGCTTCTGGCGGAAGATCTTCGGATCGGTGAGGTCCTGGACCCGAAGGCCGATCCGGGCGGCCTTGTCGGCGTAGGCCGGGCCGATCCCCCGCCTGGTCGTGCCCAGCTTCTGTCGACCCAGATACCGCTCCGTCACCCGGTCGAGCTCCCGGTGATACGGCATGATCAGATGGGCGTTGGCCGAAACGAGGAGCCGCGAGGGGTCGACGCCTCGCTCCGCCAGCCCGTCCATCTCCTCCAGGAGGACCTGGGGATCGATGACCACCCCGTCGGCCACGATGGGGGTGATGTGGTCGTAGAGGATCCCGGATGGGATCAGATGGAGCTTGAAGGTCTCCCCGCCGGCCCGGACGGTGTGCCCGGCATTGTTGCCACCCTGGTACCGGACGACCAGGTCCATGTGGTCGGCCAGCAGGTCGGTGGCCTTGCCCTTTCCCTCGTCACCCCACTGGGTCCCCACCAGGATGGTGGCCGGCATCGGCGTTCAGTGTAGGCGGGCCGGGGGACGGAGTGGAGGCTACCGCTCGATGCGGAACTTGATCCGGACGTGCGTGTGGTACTCCTTGATCTCGCTTCCGTCGACCACCGCGGAAGTCTCCAGCACGTCCATCCCTTCGATGCCCCGAAGCGTCTTTCCCGCGTCCTGCAGCGCCTGCTGGGCGGCGTCCCGCCACGACTCATTGGAGACGCCCACCAGATCGATCGTCTTGATAACCGCCATGGGTCCCTCCTTCCTCGGCCCGGTCCTGGCCGCGAGCCGCATCCTATCCGAGGGGCCTCGGGCCCGGCCAGCCGCGTCTCAGGCGGCGGCCCGGCGGTAGACCTCGACCATGCCCCGGTAGGTCTCCGCGATGATCTCGGCGGCCCGGTCACGAGAGACATCGCCTCCCAGCCAGGCCTTCAGCGGATCGAACCAGATCGTCCGGCCGATGGCGAAGCCGACGAATCCGGCGACGCCGGCTCCGACGCGCAGCCATCGCTCGACGGCCTCCCGGTCGGCACCCCGGCCGAGGACGATGCACGCGACGTCGTCCCGTCCCCCGGAGCGGGCCTGCTTCGCCACGGCCTCACAGTCCTCCTCCCGTTCCAGACCTTCGATCTTCCACACGTCTGGCTCCACGCCCCGCTCGTGACAGTCCCTCATCGACTGGATCACCAGCGACGGGCGCACGTGGCGATCGAACCTGTCGCCATCGCCCTCCACCGATGCCAGCTGGTCCGCGGTTGGGGGCACGAGCAGCTCAAACAGAAATCGCCGATCCCGCTCGTGGAGCCACGTCGAGAGCTGCTCCAGGCGCACCAGCTGGCGAGCGTTCAGCTCCCGGTCGCCCTCGGGGTTGTAGCGAACCAGCACCTTGGCGAACGCCGGATCGAACTCCTCGATGTGCTTGCCGAACTCGTCCCCGTACTCGAAGTCGAACTCATCCTGGCCCGATCGCTCCACGGGCATGGCCAGCACCAGGTCCTCCTCCCGAGCCCGCCGGGCCAGGGCTCCTCCGTACTGCTCATCCACGAGCATCCCCGCGGCGCGGCGCGGGACGCCCCGGTCGGCCGCCCGGAGGAGGCCCTCGAAGATCACCGCCTTGGCGTCGGAGATCCGGGCCACATCATCCGGGCTCGGTGGAGCGTCCAGCCCGAACAGCCCCTTCTCGAACGACCCTCGATGATCGAACGCCAGGACGTACAGCTGACCCCGGGTCGTCACCGCCCGTCCTCGACCGGTCCCGCCTCACGAGACGCGCGATAGGCCTCCATGGCCCGCTCGGCCCGGTCCCGGTCGGTCTGGGTCAGCATCCGAAGCAGCCCCGCGGCCACCAGGACCATGAGCACCGCGGCCGCTCCGGCCACCAGCCCCGCTCGACGGGCCAGCGTCACCACCAGACCGCGGCATTCCTCACCCTCGAGGCCCGATCCGCAGAACGGTGCCGCGGTGGCCACCGAGACCGCCGCCACCAGCGCCCCCACCAGGAGGCCGGCAGCGATGAGCACCGCCGCGAGCTTCAGCCACCCGAGCCGTGTCTTCGCCGTGTCGCCTCCTCAGCCGGGGAACGGGTCCACGGGCGTCATGACCTCGACGGGGACGGGGTCCGCGTCGCGACGGAACGCCTCGCCGTCGGACGGTGGCCCGGTTCCCTCCACGTAGCCGCCGTAATGCATCGGCACGGCGAGCCCGGGGGACATCGCCCTGGCCAGCCCCACGGCCTCCGGCACGTCCATGGTGAAGGTCGCTCCTCCGATCGGCAGGAAGGCCACCTGGGTCCTCACGCTCTCGAGCTCCGGCAGGTGGTCGGTGTCCCCGGCGTGATAGTAGGTCCGGCCTTCCAGCTCGAGCAGGTACCCGACGAAGCCGCTGGCCTTGGGGTGGTTCTCGGTCCGGCCTTCCACGATGTTGTACGCGGGGACGGTCTGGAACCGGACGCCCTTGACCTCATCGGACTGTCCGGGGCCGACCGCGGTGACGCTCCCCGAGAGCTGCCCCGCGACGTCGCGAGTGGCCACGATGGCCGTGTCGTCCTTCCGCAGCTTCTCGATGTCGTCCTTCTGGAAGTGATCGTAGTGTCCGTGGGTGATGAAGATGACGTCCGCCGGCGGGTTGTCGCCCGGCAGCTCCCATGGATCGATGTAGAGGCTCAATCCGTCCCCGGCCCACCGGAAGCTGGCGTGTCGGAACCAGGTGTACCGCTGGAGCATCCTTCCACCTCCTCGGCGATACAGCCTACCCATGATCCCCGGACCCGAACATGGCGGTCCCCGTGTGGGGGGACGGCGGGCCCGGTACGGTGTGGCCATGCGGGCCGTCCGGGCCCTGGCGGCAACGCTCGTCCTCGCCGCGTGCGCCGGCGATCCCACCGTGCCCCTCGCCGAGCCTCCGGCCCTCCCCGGAAGGACCTCGGAGCCGGCGTCTCCCATCGAAGAGGCCATCGACGGCGGCCCGGCCGCCCGCGCGGTCCGTCGGATCGCCAGGACGATCCAGCGTCGATACGGCCTGGTCGAGATCTGGCGGGCCGATGCCCACCGGCGCGGCCGCCTGGTCGTCTACGCGGTCCGAATGCGGCTCGACGAGCGAAGCGACCATCCCGACCTCAAGGACTGGAGCGCACACGTCCGCCAGGCCGCTCGAGACCAGCGAGAGGCCGCGGTGACGATGGCCAAGGAGACCGTGGCCCGGCTCCCTGCCGTCCGCCTGGTCTCGATCTACCAGGACGAACTGCTGCAGCCCTTCTGGTCCCGCCGCCAGATCCGGGAGATGGACGAGCCGCGCAGGTACCGAACGTTCGAGGCCTGGCAACGGCTGGTGCTGTCCGCCGCGATCCTCCCCGGGCGGCCGGGACCCTAGCCCGATGCGGGAGGCGCCCCGCCCGGAGGAGCGGCCGGCGGCGGGGCCGCCGGAGGTGGAGCGGCCGGAGGGGGAGCGGCCGGCGGTGGAGTTGCCGCGGGTGGCGTCGACGGTCCGGTGAAGTCCACCCGGGGCGCCTCCTCCAGGGTGGGCCGAGCCGCCTCCTCGATCTCGAAGAACTCCTCCTCCTGGAATCCGAACATGGAGGCGATCATGTTCGAGGGCACGGACTGGACCCGCTCGTTGTACTGCCGAACGTTCTCGTTGTACGAGCGACGGGAAACCTGGATCCGGTCCTCCGTATTCGACAGCTCTGCCTGGAGAGCCTGGAAGTTCTCCGAGGCCCGGAGCTCCGGGTAGTTCTCGGCCACGGCGAAGAGACCACGCAGGGCGGAGGTCAGCATGTTCTCGGCCTGGGCTTGCTGAGCAGGACCCTGGGCCTCGATGGCCGCGGTCCGGGCCCGGGTAACCTCCTCGAACGTGGCCCGCTCGTGCTGGGCGTAGCCTCGGACGGACTCGACCAGGTTCGGGATCAGGTCGTACCGGCGCCGGAGCTCGGTATCGATGTTGGCGTATGCATCCTTGATCTGTTGACGCTGGGAGACGAAGCGGTTGTAGGCCACGACGCCGAACAACACCAGGAGGACGACGAGGCCGAGAACGATCCAAAGCCAGATCATGGGCTCTCCTCTCGAACGGCTCCGGCAGTTTATCCGGGAGGCCGCCCGGTTTGTAAAGGCGGTCGTTCACCTGAGGTTCTGTGCGCTGAGACTTAGCTCGCCGCGCGGAAGGTGAGGCCGTCGCCATCCCTGTCGACCACGACACGCGAGCCCTCGGCCAGCTCGCCCGATAGGAGCTTCATGGCCAGTGGGTCCTGGACCTCGCGCTGGATCAGCCGCTTGAGGGGCCGGGCTCCGAAGCTCGGGTCGTAACCCTTCTCGGCCAGGTAGTCCCGGGCCGGCGGGGTGAGATCGAGGTCGAGCTTCCGCCCGGCCAGCCTCCGGGAGAGCTGCTCGACCTGGATGTCGACGATCCGGGCGATCTCCGCCTTATCCAGCGGCTCGAACACGATCACCTCGTCCAACCGGTTCAGGAACTCCGGGCGGAACTGGCCCCGCATCTCACCGAGGACGCGGTCCGTCCGTTCGGCGGGGGAAAGTGATTCGTCGAAGAACCAGTGGCTCCCCAGGTTCGACGTCATGATCAGCACGGTGTTCTTGAAGTCGACGGTCCGGCCCTGGCCGTCGGTGAGCCGTCCGTCGTCGAGCACCTGGAGCAGAAGGTTGAACGCGTCCGGGTGGGCCTTCTCGATCTCGTCGAGGAGGATCACCGAGTAGGGGCGGCGTCGGACGGCCTCCGTCAGCTGCCCACCCTCCTCGTAGCCGACGTAGCCGGGAGGGGCGCCGACCAGGCGCGACACCGCGTGACGTTCCTGGTACTCGCTCATGTCGAGCCTGACCATGGCCCGCTCGTCGTCGAACAGGTACTCGGCCAGGGTCCGGGCCAGCTCGGTCTTCCCCACCCCGGTGGGACCGAGGAACACGAACGAGCCGATCGGCCGGTCGGGATCGGACAGGCCCGCCCGAGCACGGCGGATGGCGTTCGCCACCGCGGAGACGGCGGCGTCCTGACCCACCACCCGGGCATGGAGGGCCTCCTCCATGCGAAGCAGCTTGGCCATCTCGCCCTCCATCAGCCGGGAGACCGGGATGCCGGTCCACGTCGACACGACCTCGGCCACGTCCTCCTCGTCGACCTCCTCCTTGAGCATCTTCCGCTCGGCCTGGATCTCGGCCAGCCGCTCGTTCTCGCGCTCCAGGTCCCGTTCGAGCTCCTGGAGACGCCCGTACCGGAGCTCGGCGGCCCGCTCCAGGTCGCCGTCGCGCTCGGCCCGCTCCGCCTCGCCCCGAGCCGCCTCGTGCTCCGACTTCAGCTCACGGATCCGGCTGATGTGTTTCTTCTCCCGGTCCCAGTGCGCCCGCATCGCCCGGAGCTGCTCGTTGAGATCGGCCAGCTCCCGCTCGATCGCCCGGAGCCGCTCGGCGGAGGCCTCGTCGGTCTCCTTCTTCAGCGCGGCCCGCTCGATCTCCAGCTGGCGAACCCGGCGGTCGACCTCATCGATCTCGGTCGGCATCGAGTCGATCTCGATCCGCAACCGGCTGGCCGCCTCATCCACCAGGTCGATCGCCTTGTCCGGCAGGAACCGCCCGGTCACGTAGCGATCGGACAGCACCGCCGCGGCAACCAGCGCCTCGTCCTTGATCCGGACGCCGTGATGGACCTCGTACCGCTCCTTCAGGCCCCGGAGGATGCCGATCGTGTCGCCGACGCTCGGCTGGCCGACGAACACGGGCTGGAACCGGCGCTCCAGGGCCGGGTCCTTCTCGATCCGCTCCCGGTACTCGTCGAGCGTGGTGGCCCCGATGGCCCGGAGCTCGCCCCGGGCCAGCATCGGCTTCAGCATGTTCCCGGCGTCGACGGCCCCTTCGGCCGCCCCGGCGCCCACGACCGTGTGGAGCTCGTCGAGGAACGTGATGATCTGTCCCTCGCTGGCGGCGATCTCCTGGAGGACGGCCTTGAACCGCTCCTCGAACTCGCCGCGGTACTTCGAGCCGGCGACCAGCGAACCGATGTCGAGCGCGACCACCCGCTTTCCCTTCAGGCCCTCGGGGATATCGCCCTCCACGATCCGCCCGGCCAGTCCTTCGACGATGGCCGTCTTACCGACGCCCGGCTCGCCGATCAGCACGGGGTTGTTCTTCGTCCGACGGGACAGGACCTGGATCACCCGGCGGATCTCGTCGTCCCGTCCGATGACCGGGTCGAGCTTTCCCCTTCTGGCCAGCTCGGTGAGGTCGCGGCCGTAGCGCTCCAGGGCCTGGTACTTGTCCTCGGGGTTCTCATCGGTGACCCGCTGGCGGCCCCGCACTTCGGCCAGGGCCCGGAGGACGGCGTCCCGTTCCACCCCGGCGTCGGCCAGAACCCGGGCGACGTCCGTGGCGCCTTCCAGCATCGCCAGGAGAAGGTGTTCCGTGGAGACGTATTCGTCGCCCAGCGCGGCGGCTTCGTTGAACGCCCGCTCCAGCACGTGGCGGGCGGCCATGGAAAGCGTGACCTCCTGCTGCGGCCCGTACACCTTGGGCATACGCCCCAGGTGCTGGTCCAGCGGGTCCCGAACAGCCCGGGGCGACAGCCCCATGGCGTGAAGGAGCGGATAGATCACGCCCTCGGGATCCGACAGGAGGGCGTCCAGGAGGTGCTCCGGCTCCACCTGCTGGTGGTTGCGCTCGGCGGCCAGACGCTGGGCCTGCGTTACCGCTTCCCGAGACCTGAGCGTCAGCCGGTTCAGGTCCATGGGTCAGCTCCGCTCCCAGGGCAGCCGAGCGGTGCTCAGCGGGATGAGGTCGCTCCGCAGGCGATCGCGGACCCTGTGCAGCTCCCGCCGCATGTCGTCCATCTGCCGGCGGGTCCGCTCGACCTCATCCTGGAGCTCCATGATGAGCTTGACCCCCGCCAGGTTGACGCCTCGGTTCGTGAGATCCTGAATGTCCCGCAGCCGGTCGATGTCCCGTTCGGAGTACCGTCGGGTGTTCCCGGCCGTGCGGGCCGGTCGGAGGAGCCCCTTCCGCTCGTAGATGCGGAGCGTCTGCGGATGGACCCCGGCGATCTCGGCAGCCACGCTGATGATGTAGACGGCTCGTCCGCTACGATCGTCCCCGGCCATCCGCATCACCTTTCCGCTCCCAGGCCGGCCCGGGGGCTCTCACCGGAGACCGCTAGGAGCTGCTCGAGGAGCTGACGCTCCTCCCTCGACAATCGGGAGGGCACCTCGATCTGGACCGTGACCAGCAGGTCCCCCTTTCCGCCCCCTCGCCGGGGCGCTCCCTTCCCCCGGAGCCGGAACGTGCGACCGTTCCGCGTTCCCGGGGGAACCTTGAGGGTCACCGCGCCGTTGAGCGTTGGCACCTCGACCTTGGCCCCCAGGGCAGCCTCCGGATACGTCATCGGCAGGGTCAGCGTGAGATCCTTCCCCTTCCGTCCGAACACCCGATGGGGGCGGACCCGGACGGTGACGTACAGGTCACCGGCCGGGCCGCCGGGCCCACCGGCCTCACCTCGACCCCCGACGCGGATCCGGGTTCCATCCTCGACGCCCGCAGGAACCTTCACCCTGAGGGTGCGGCTCGCGGTGGTGCTCCCGGAGCCGTGGCACGTCGGACACGGATCCTCGATCACCCGGCCCCGGCCCCCGCACTTCACACACGGCCGGGCGACTTGGAAGAATCCCTGATCCAGGGTGACCTGACCCGCCCCTCCGCACTCGGGACAGGTCGTCGGCTGTGAGCCGGGCCTTGCCCCGGAACCTCCGCACGTGGCGCACGGTGCGTTGCCGGAGATGCGCAGGGGCACGGTGGTGCCGGCCAGCGCGTCCTCGAAGGAGACCTCCACCTCGGCGGCCAGATCGGCCCCCCGGGTAGCCCTCCGTCCCCCACCAAAGCCCCGGCCGAACAGGTCGAACAGGTCCCCCAGGCCACCGGCCTCGAACCCGAGGTCTTCGAACCGGACGCCGCCACCACCGGGCCCACCGACCCGGAACCCGGACGCCGCCATGTTCCTGACGCGGTCGTACTCCTGCCGCTTCTTCTCGTCGCCGAGAACGTCATACGCCGCCGAGATCTCCTTGAACCGCTCCTCGGCGACGGCATCTCCCTTGGCCGTGTCCGGATGGTTCTGCTGGGCCAGCTTGCGGTACGCCTTCTTGATGTCGGCCTGCGTGGCGTTGCGGGCCACGCCCAGGACGGAGTAATAGTCCTTCTCGAACCAATCCCGGCTGGCGCTCACGACCGGCCTCCGGTCACCGCCGGGCGACCTTCACGCCCGCAGGGCGCAGCACCCTGCCCTTCAGCGTGTAGCCGGGACGGAGCACGTCCGCGACGTATGGGTCGCCCTCGCCGTCGGCCTGGAGCAGGGCCTCGTGACGGGCCGGGTCGAACGGCTTGCCCTCGGCCTCGATCGGCTCCAGACCCTCCGAGCGAAGGACCTCCGTCAGCTTGGCGTAGACCATCTCCACGCCCCGAACGAACCGCTCGAAGTCGGGGCTGCGATCCGCGGCCATCAAGGCCAGCTCGAACTCGTCGAGCACCTCGAGCAGCTTGGCCATGACCGGAGCGGCGGCGAGGTCGATAGCTCGGGTCTGCTCCTTGCCGACCCTCTTCCGGTAGTTCTCGAACTCGGCCTTCAGCCTCCGCAGATCCTCGAGGTACTCCGCCGCCTTCCCCTCCGGCTCGGCGTCCGGGCGTTCCTCCTCACTCAAGGCGCTCGGGTCCTCTCCGAGCAGCTCACCGGATTCGGGAGAGGACCCGAGCGGCTCTGAGACATCGGCCGATCCGAGCGGCGCATCGGCGCGGTCCGGGTCGGCGGAGACCCGGCGCTTGTCAGTGACCCGGATGCGGGGACGGCGCTGGTCGCGGTCGTGCTCTGTCATCCCGTCGCCTTGATCTGGATCTTGCGAGGCTTGGCCTCTTCCTTCTTGGGTACCTCGATCGTGAGGACCCCAGCGTCGAAGGACGCTCTGATCCGCTCGGGGTCCGCCGTGGACGGCAGCGTGATGCTTCGAGCGAAGTTGCCGAACCGGCGCTCGATGCGGTGGAAGTCGTCCTCCTTGGTCTCCCGGTAGAACCTCCGGTCGCCCCGCAGGGTTAGCACGGAGTTCTCCACCGAGATGTCCACGTCGTCCGGCTCGACGCCGGGTAGCTCGGCCGTGATCACGTAGCGGTCCTGGGTCTCCGCCACGTCGATCGCCGGAATCCAGGCAGCCTCACGAGCCTCGCCGGTCTCGGTGGTAAACGTCCGGCCGAACAGCCTGTTCAGCTCGTTCTGGATCGACGAAAGCTCTCGGAACGGGTCCCACCTCGACATCGCCATTTACGCTGCACCTCCTTCGTCTACGACCTCGCCCTCGACGACGTCCTCCCCTTCCTCGCCGGCGGCGCCGGCCGGGGCACCCTCGTCGGCCGCCTTCTGCTGGGCCTGCTGGTGAACCGACGTGCCGGCCGTCTGGAACGACTGCATCAGCTTGTCGCTGGCCGCCTTGATCCGATCGGTGTCGTCGCCCTTGAGGGCCTCCTTCAGCTCCGCGACATCCTTCTCCACCTGGGCCTTCTGCTCGGCCGGGACGCCATCGCCCCACTCGTTGACCTGCTTCTCGGCCATGTAGGCCAGGTTGTCGCCGGTGTTCCGGACCTCCGCGGCCTCACGGCGCTTCCGGTCCTCTTCCGCGAACTTCTCTGCCTCCTGGACCATCCGATCGATCTCGTCCTTGCCCAGGGCCGTCCCGCCGGTGATCGTCATGGCCTGTTCCTTGCCGGTGGCGGTGTCCTTGGCGGAGACGTTGACGATCCCGTTGGCGTCGATGTCGAACGCCACCTCGATCTGGGGCATGCCTCGGGGGGCGGGAGGGATCCCGGTCAGCTGGAAGCGTCCCAGGCTCCGGGACCCGGGCGAGAACACCGTCTCGGCTTCGCCCTGGAGGACGTGGACCTCGACCTGGGTCTGGTTGTCGTCGGCCGTGGTGAAGACCTCGGACTTCTTGGTCGGGATCGTGGTGTTGCGATCGATCAGCTTGGTGAAGATGCCGCCCTTGGTCTCGATCCCCAGCGACAGCGGGGTCACGTCCAGGAGGAGGACGTCCTTCACCTCGCCCTTCAGCACCCCGGCCTGGATCGCCGCGCCGACGGACACGACCTCGTCGGGGTTGACCCCCTTGTGGGGCTCCTTGCCGCCGGTCAGCTTCTTGACCAGCTCCTGGACCATCGGCATCCGGGTGGCGCCGCCGACCATGATCACGTGGTCGATCTGGGACATGTCCTTGCCCCAATCCTTCACGGCCTGCTGGAACGGGCCCTCGAGCTGCTGCACCAAGTCCTCGGTCATCCGTTCGAACTCGGACCGGGTCAGCTTCATGTCGAGGTGCAGCGGGCCCTCGGTGATGAACGGCAGGTTGAGCTGGGCCTCGGAGGTCGAGGACAGCTCGATCTTGGCCTTCTCGGCCGTGTCCTTCAGTCGCTGGAGGGCCATGCGATCCTGGGCCAGGTCCTTGCCGTACGTGTTCTTGAACTCCTTGACCATCCAGTCGATGATCCGCTGGTCCCAGTCGTCGCCACCCAGACGGGTGTTCCCGCTGGTGGCCTTGACCTCGAACACACCCTCGCCGATCTCGAGGAGGGAAACGTCGAACGTCCCCCCGCCGAGATCGAACACAAGGATGGTCTGGTCCGAACCCTGCTTGTCGAGGCCGTAGGCCAGCGAGGCCGCGGTGGGCTCATTGATGATCCGGAGCACCTCGAGGCCGGCGATCTGGCCAGCTTCCTTGGTGGCCTGGCGCTGGGCGTCGTCGAAGTATGCCGGAACGGTGATCACCGCCTGGCCGACGGTGTCGCCCAGGTAGGACTCGGCATCACGCTTCAGCTTGGCCAGGATCTGGGCGGACACCTCCTGGGGCGTCCACGTCTTGCCGTCGATCTCGACGGACCAGTCGGTCCCCATCTCTCGCTTGATCGAGCGGACCGTTCGATCGGGGTTCGTGATCGCCTGTCGCTTGGCCACCTCGCCGACCACGATCTCTCCGCTCTTGGCGAAGCCCACCACCGAGGGGGTCGTTCGGGAGCCCTCGGCGTTCGGGATCACGGTCGGCTCGCCGCCCTCCAGGACGGCGACCACCGAGTTCGTGGTCCCCAGGTCGATTCCCACTGGTCGTGGCATCCTGCCTCCTCGCTCTGGATAAGTGTGATTTAAGGATAAACCTTGACTGCTATATTGTCAACCTTTCTGACGGCCCCTCCTCTACGATCCGGATCCGAGGCGCCGCCCCTCCCCCGGAAGTCGGGGGGCGCGGGGTGGCCCACATCCCGGGGAGCCCGGCCGGGGTGGACGCGGAGCGGTCAGGACGTGCCGTAGACTGGCGCCGCCATGGGCCCCATCGTCCTGCTCGTGCTCCTGGCCCTCGCCGGCGGCCTGTTCCTCCAGCGGGCGTGGACCCTGTGGCAGTTGATCCGGTTGGGGCGCCCGGTCGGCCGGTTCGATGACCTCCCCAAGCGGGTCGAGACCGAGGCCGTCGTCGTGTTCGGTCAGCGGAAGCTCCTCCAGCGGCTGGGACCCGGGGTGATGCACGCCTTCATCTTCTGGGGCTTCCTGGTCCTGCTGACCACCATCCTCGAGGTCGGCGGCGAGGTGTTCGACGAGCGGTTCGCCCTTCCCCTGATCGGACGGTCCGGTTGGCTGGGGCTCGTCCAGGACGTGTTCGCCGTGTTGGTCATCGTGGGCGTGGAGATGGCCGTGTACTTCCGGAAGGTGCGCCGAGACGAACGGTTCACGGGAAGCCACCTGGAGGAAGCCGACTTCATCCTGCTGATGATCCTGGGGATCATGATCACGCTGATCGGCCTCAACGCCGTGAAGATCGCCCAGGGCGTGAACGAGTCGCCCGCAGCGTGGACGCCCGCGTCGACACTGGTATCGAACCTCTTCAAGTCGATGACGGCCGGGTGGCAGTCGTTCTTCCATGGCCTGCTCTTGTGGTCACACATCGCGCTGATCCTCGGCTTCCTTGTGTACATCCCCTACTCGAAGCACCTCCACATCTTGACCAGCTTCGTCAACGTGTTCTTCACCAAGACGAAGCCGATGGGCAAGCTGGCCGCCCTGAAGATCGACCTGGAGGCCATGGAGGCTGGCGGATCGTTGGGCGCGGCCACGGTCCGGGACCTGAGCCAGAAGCAGATCCTCGACACGTTCACGTGCACCGAGTGCGGGCGGTGCCAGGACGTCTGCCCGGCGTGGAACACGGGCAAGCCGCTCTCTCCGAAGCTCCTGATCATGAACCTCCGGGATCACGTCTTCGAGCAGGGTGAGGCGATCCTCGACGCCCGGGCGGAGGGTGGGGAACCGGAAGCCGTGCCGCTGAACCCCGACGTGGTCGAGGACGAGGTCGTGTGGGACTGCGTGACGTGTGGAGCGTGCATGCAGGAGTGTCCGGTCAACATCGAGCATGTCGACCACATCGTCGACATGCGCCGGAACCTGGTCATGGGCGAGTCCCGCTTCCCCCAGGAGGCCGGCGCTCTCCTCCGGAACATGGAGTCGGCCAAGAACCCGTGGGGGGTGCAGCAGTCGGAACGAGCGGACTGGGCCGACGGCCTGGGGGTCCGGACGCTGGAGGACGGGCGAGCGCCCGAGTACCTGTACTGGGTGGGCTGTGCCGCATCGTTCGACGACCGTGCGAAGAGGATCGCCCAGGCAACGGCCCGGCTCCTCCAGAGGGCGGGAGTCCCCTTCGCCATCCTCGGGCCGCGGGAGCTGTGCACCGGAGACCCGGCCCGGCGCATGGGCCACGAGTACCTGTTCCAGCAGCTGGCCGAGGAGAACGTGGAGACCCTCAACGGCGTCGGGGCCAGGAAGGTCATCGTCAACTGTCCCCACTGCTTCAACACGATCAGGAACGAGTACCCCGACTACGGCGGCCGGTATGAGGTCATCCACCACACGCAGCTCCTGTCCCGGCTGCTGGATGAGGGCCGGCTCCGTCCCACGGCCGAGGTCCAGGCCCTGGTCACCTACCACGATCCGTGCTACCTGGGCCGTCACAACGGCGTGTACGACGAGCCCCGCCGAGTGCTCGACCGGATCCCCGGCGTGCGCCAGGTGGAGATGCACCGTCACCGGGAGCGCGGGTTCTGCTGCGGCGCGGGCGGCGCGCGGATGTGGATGGAGGAACGGATCGGGAAGCGGATCAACAACGAGCGAACCGACGAGGCGGCCTCCACCGGGGCCGATGTCATCGGGGTGGCCTGTCCTTACTGCATGGTGATGCTGGACGACGGGGCCAAGGCCAAGGGCGGCGACCTGGAGGTGAAGGACGTGGCCCAGGTGGTGGCGGAGTCGGTCGGCATCGACGATCGCCGGGCCCGGACCTCGGCCGCCGCCGAGTCCCCGCCGGACGCTCCCTAGCGTCTCCGGCGGTCCACCGGGCCGCCGACGTCACCTTCGTCCTCCGCAGCGAACTCCTCGAAGAACCGGCTGGGTGTCGGTCCTCGCTGGCCCTGGTACTTGCTCCCCGTGCGCGACGAGCCGTACGGCGTGTCGGCCGCCGTGGTCAGGCGGAAGAACGAGATCTGACCGATCTTCATCCCCGGGTAGATCGTGATCGGCAGGTTGGCCACGTTCGACAGCTCGAGCGTGAGGTAGCCGTTCCACCCCGGATCGACGTAGCCGGCGGTGGAGTGGATCAGCAGTCCGAGCCGGCCAAGCGACGACTTCCCCTCCAGGCGAGCGACCAGATCGTCCGGGAGCCGGATCCGCTCGCGGGTGGAGCCGAGGACGAACTCGCCCGGGTGGAGGATGAATGGCTCGCCGGAGCGGACCTGGACGACCTCGGTGAGATCCTCCATGGGCTTCTTGACGTCGATGAACGGGTACCGGGCGTTGTGAAAGACGCGAAACACCCCATCGACGTGGAGGTCAACCGAGGAAGGCTGGATGCAGGACTCGTCGAACGGCTCGATCTCGATCCGGCCGGCCTTCAGCTCACCGCGGATCGAGCGGTCGCTCAGGATCACCCGGGGCTCTCCGGCATCGGCGGGAAGCCTACTCCAGGACGTGGCGCCCCTGCGGCTCGGTATACTCGGGACCCGTTCCGGCGGATGTAGTTCAATGGCAGAACGCGAGCTTCCCAAGCTCGAGATGGGGGTTCGATTCCCCTCATCCGCTCCGCGAGGCGCCGTCCGTTCGGGCG
Organism: Actinomycetota bacterium; assembly: GCA_035642095.1. Lineage (GTDB taxonomy): Bacteria > Actinomycetota > UBA4738 > UBA4738 > CALAEC01 > DASQTB01. Next base: position 33,783 of record DASQTB010000027.1, read on the forward strand.
GGCCGTCCTGAGGGAGGACCGGCCAGGTAGGTTCGCGCGCTCGGACAGAGGTCCTGGAGCGGGCACTCCTCGCATCGCGGCCTCCCCGCCCGGCACAGGGCCCGGCCGTGGCGGATCAGACCCACGTGCATCGACACCCGAAGCCGGCCGGGGACGACCTCCTCCAGGAGCCGGTGCGCCCTCGCCGCCGTCGCGCCGGCGGGGAGGAACCCCAGTCGCTCGGCGACGCGATGGACGTGGGTGTCGACCGGGAGCGCCGGGCGCCCGAGGGAGAAGGCCAGCACGCAGGCCGCCGTCTTCGGCCCGACGCCGGGCAGCGACGTCAGATAGCCGACGATCTCGTCGTCGGTCGCACCGCGCATCCAGCCCAGATCGAACGCGCCCTCTCGGCTTCGGATCTCCCGGAGGACCGTCAGGATCCGGGGGGCCTTGATGTTCGCCAGGCCGCCGGCCCGGATCGCCGCGGCGACCTGACCGGGGCGGGCTCGAGCGAGCCCCTCCCACGTGGGGAACCGCGCTCGGAGCGCCTTCCACGCCCGATCCCGGTTCAGGTCGGAGGTGTTCTGGGACAGGATGGTGAGGACCAGCTCCTCGAGCGGGTCCAGCCGGCGGGGCGGGTCGAGCGGTCCATAAGTCCGCCGGAGCCGACGGTGCACCTCACGAATGGTCCCGGGGGCCGCTCCGGCCGAGCTCGCGGCAGGAGGCCGACGCCGCGCCCGGGCCGTTCCGGTCACCGGTCTCGAGCGTAGTTGGTGAAGAGGGTCAGGTGTTCGAGCCAGGTGAGCGTGATCTTCCCCACGGGGCCGTTCCGGTGCTTGGCAATGATCACCTCCGCCGCGTTCCGGGCCTGGTCCTCCTCCGACAGGGGATCGCGATGGATGAACATCACCACGTCGCTGTCCTGTTCGATGGCACCGGATTCCCTGAGGTCGGCGAGCTGGGGCTTCTTGTCGGTCCGGCGTTCCGGGTCCCGGTTCAGCTGCGACACCGCGATGATCGGCACGTCCAGCTCCTTGGCCAGGAGCTTGAGCGAGCGGGAGATTTCGGCCACCTCTTGCTGGCGGTTGTCGACCCGCTGATGGCTCGACATGAGCTGCAGGTAGTCCACGATGATCAGGTCCAGGTTGTGCTGGCTCTTCATGCGCCGGGCCTTGGCCCGGATGTCGACGATCGTCACGTTCCCGGTGTCGACGATGAACAGCGGCGCCGGGTCGAGGATCTCCGCCGCCTCCACGATCCGGCCCCAATCATCCGCGGCGACCATTCCCGCCCGGACCTTGTGCCACTGGACCCTGGCCTCGGAGCAGAGCAATCTCATCCCGATCTCCACACGGGACATCTCCAGGGAGAACAGGGCCACGGTCCCACCGGCCACGGCCACGTTCCGGGCGATGTTGGTGACCAGCGAGGATTTCCCGATCCCGGGGCGAGCGGCGACCACGATGAGGTTCGCTCGCTGGAGACCCTGGAGCAGCTCGTCGAGGTCCCGGAAGCCGGTGGACAGGCCGACCAGACCGGTGCGCTCGTGGATCCTCTCCAGGTCTTCCATGCTCTGATGGACGAGCGCTCGGAGGGGCACGACCTGGTCGCGCTCGTGCCGCCGGGAGACGGCGTAGATCCGCCCTTCGGCCTCGTCGGCGAACCCCTCCGGATCCTCCGGGACTTCGTAGGCGCTGTGGAGGATCTCTCCGGCGGCGGTGATCAGCCGCCGGAGCAGTGCATGGTCCCCCACGATCCGGCCGTAGTGGGACGCGCTGGCCGGCGTGGCCACGTTCTCCACCAGGTGCTGGAGATACAGGGCACCGCCCACCGACTCGAGGGAGCCTCGCCGAAGCAGCTCCTCCTTCGTCGTGACCACGTCGACGGGCTGGCCTCGAGCGTAGAGGTCATTCAGGGCCTCGTACACGGCTCGGTGGCCGGAGCGGTAGAAGTCCTCCGCCTTCAGACCGATGTCGGCGACCTGGGCGATCGCCTCGCCGGAAAGCATCATCGCCCCGAGGACGGCCTGCTCGGCCTCCTCGCTATGGGGCGGGACCCGTTCGGTCCGCGCCGGGCGTACCTCAGCCTGCATGGACATGGATGGCCGGTCCCCCCTTTGCCCGAGCGGGAAGGACCCTATCGCTCCCTCCACCCGAAGTCAGCGGGTAACGACAATCGACAGGTGGGGAAAACACGTCCGTACTCGGCCACCTGGGGATCTGGCGAGAAGAAAGACCGCCAAGTCGAAGGTTCTGCACATGAACCCATGTTCGCCATGGTGGGGGTTGCCTCTGACACGAACGGCCGGGCATCGGGGCGCCGGTCGGGGGACCCGGAGCTAGCGGGCGACGACGTCGACCGTGACGGTGGCGTCCACCTCGGGATGCAGATGGACCTGGACCTCGTGGACCCCGACGCTCCGGATCGGCTCCGCCAGGTGGATCCGGCGGTGGTCCAGCCCCTCTCCGAGCTGTTCCCGCAGGGCGTCGGCGATCTGGTGCGGCGTGACCTGGCCGAAGAGGCGACCCTCGTCACCGGCCTGGGCCGAGATGCGCACGGGGGTCTTGCCCAGCCGGCCGGCCAGCGCCTCGGCCTCGGCCCGCTGGCGCCGGACCCGCTCCTCGTGTCCGGCCCTGACCCGATCGGCATGCTGGAGGGCTCCCTTGCTGACCGGAGCGGCCAGGCCCCGAGGGATGAGGTAGTTCCGCGCATACCCGTCGGCGACCTGCACCACGTCGCCCGGCGCGCCCAGGCTGTCGACCGCCTTCTGGAGGATTATCTTCATCGAGCCGAGTACGGCAGCAGCGCCATCTCGCGAGCGTTCTTCACGGCCGTGGCCACGTCACGCTGGTGCTGCGTACACGTCCCCGTGACCCGCCGGGCCCGGATCTTGCCCCGATCCGAGATGAACCGGCGGAGCAAGGTGGTGTCCTTGAAGTCGACGTGCATCACCCGGTCCCGGCAGAACACGCAGACCTTGCGCTTCTGTTTCCTCTGCCAGGCGTCGTCCTTCTCTCTCTCCCGCTTCCTCTTCCGTGCCAGGGTGGATCCCTCCTCGTCTCTAAGCGCTCTCCGCGGGCGGCCCCTCGCTTCCGCCGCCGCTGGTCACGCCAACACCCTCGCCCCAGTCGCCCCCTCCTCCACCTGACCGGGACTGCTTCTCGACCTTCGCCGTGGCCCACCGGAGGCTGGGGCCGACCTCATCCGCTTCGATCTCGACGGCCGACCGGGTCTCGCCTTCCTGCGTCTCCCACGACCGCGACCGGAGGCGGCCGACGACCAGAACGCGGCTCCCCCGGGTCAGGGACTCGGCGGCGTTCTCGGCCAGCGTCCGCCACGCGTTCACCCGGAAGAAGGAGGTGTCCGCGTCCTTCCACCCGCCGGACCCGTCGGGGACCCGGCGGTTCACGGCAACCCGCAGCGTGGCCACGGCCGCGCCGTTCGGCGTGTACCGCAGCTCGGGGTCGTCCGTGAGGTTCCCCACGATCGTCACCTGGTTCTCGCTCGCCATCACCGATCACCACCCATGCCTGCTCGTCCCCCGGCCGGAGGCGATCCGGCCGAAGGAGGGGAAGTCCTGCTCACGCCGCGTCCGTGCGGACGATCTTGAACCGCATCACCTCGTCGGCCAGGGAGAGGACCCGGTCGAGCTCGGCCAACGCCGGCGACTCGGCCTGGAACGACGCCACGAAGTAGGTGCCCTCGGTCTTCCGGTCGATCTCGTGGGCCAGCTTCCGACGCCCCCACGTGTCGACGGTCGAGACATCGCCGCCGTTCTCGGAGACGAGGCCCTTGACCCGATCGATCACCTGGCCGACCTGCTCCTCGTCGGCCTCCGGATCGACCAGCACCAAGATCTCGTACTTCCTCAGGCTGCCACCTCCTTCGGTCTCATCGGCCCCCAGGGGGAGCAGGGGTGGACCGATCCATCCTAGCACCGGCCGACCGAGACGCCGGCAGAGGGGACGCTAGCAGTGGGGTGTGACAGGAACGCCGGTCATTCCTGCGCGGCGAGGAGACCGGAGGCAAAGCGCCACACGTCCCACAGGTCCGCCGCCAGGGACAGGGCGCCGCCGGGCCCCTGGGACCAGAGGTCCACGTGACGGAACGATCCGACCGTGATGATCCGGGCGTCCGGCAGGGCCCGATGGAGCCGGATCAGTTCGCCGTACGGCACCGCCGGGTCGTCAGTGGAGTGCATGGCCGTCACTGGAGTACGGATCCGCCCGGCCACAGTAGCCGGCGAGAAGCGGTTCAACAGCGATCGGCCCTCCGGAGGAAGGGCGGCCACCAGATCCTCGGTCCTGGACGGGTCTCGGTTGGCCAGGAGGTCGTACACGGCCCGACCAGGTGGGTCAAGGCTGTTCGGGGGAGCCCGTCCGGCCAGCACCGCTTCGAGCCCGTCGTGCGATCCGGGCGGGGCCAGCTGGACGGCGTACCGCTCCAACACCTGATGGGCCTGGGGGTGACCTTCCCAGGGCACCGGGCGGCCGGCAACCAGCGACCGTCCCGTGGTGACCGCCTGGATCACCCCGGCCAGGTCGAAGTACGCCCCGAACACCGCCACGGTGGCCAGACGCTCGCCGAGCCGAGGATCAGCCGCGGCCACCAGGGCGTAGGAGCCGCCGTAGGAGATCCCCAGCATGGCCACGGGTCCGATCGTGCCGGGATGGGCCTCCAGGGCGAGGGCCGCCCGGACGATCCGGTCCAGGTCCTCCCGGTCGAACCGCCGCTCCGCCAGGGTCAGCCGGGGAGCGAACACCACCCGCCCCGCCCGGGCCAGGGCCCGGCCGAGCCGGACGGCACGAGGGTCGTCCGGACCGCGCGGCGCCGCGCCCAGCACCAGGAGGACGGCCGGCGCCGGGCGGTCGGGAACGTAGAGCGATCCTCGAACCCCGTCCAGGGTGATCTCCCCTCGGCGGACGGCCGGCGCGAACGGCCGGGGAAAGGACGCCCCCACGGCCTCGGCCAAGACGGCGACGGCCTTGACTCCCGCCTGCACGGGGGGCAGCAGAGCCAGGCCGGTCATCACGCCAACGGCCGCGGCCGCGAATCGCCATCGCCCGGCCACATCGGGACGAGGCTACCCCGAGCGGCTAGGAATACGAGTGCTCGTCGTCCGGGAACGCCCCAGACTCGACCTCGTCGGCGAACGCCCGCGCGGCCCGGCCGATCTCGTCGCGGAGGTTGGCGTACGCCTTGACGAACTTCGGATGCTTGCCCTGGCCGAGCCCGAGCAGGTCGGTGATCACCAGGACCTGGCCATCGCAATGCGGGCCCGCCCCGATCCCGATCGTCGGCGCGCCGACCGACTCGGTCACCCGGCGGGCCGCCTCGATGGGGATCCCCTCGAGCACCAACGAGAAGACGCCGGCCTTGTCGAGGGACATCGCATCGGCAATCAGCCGTTCAGCCGTCTCTTCGGTCCGGGCCTGGACGCGGTACCCCCCCATGGCGTGCACCGACTGGGGGGTCAGACCGAGGTGGCCCATGACGGGGATCCCCCGGACGACCAGGGCCTCCGCCAGCTCGAACAGCGGCCCTTCGATCTTGACGGCGTGCATGCCGCCCTCCTTCATGTACCGGCCCGCGTTGCGGATGGCCTCCTCGGTGGAGGTCTGGTAGGTGAGGAACGGCATGTCCCCGACCAGAAGGGCGTTCCTGGCCCCGCGAGACACCGCCCGGGCGTGGTGGAGCATCTCATCCATGGTCACCGGCAGCGTCGTCTCGTAGCCGAGGACGTTGTTGGCCACCGAGTCGCCCACCAGGAGCACGGGGATACCGGCTTCGTCGAGGATCTGGGCCGTGGGGAAGTCGTAGGCGGTCAGCATGGGAAAGCGCCGACCCTCGCGCTTCCACGCGGCGAGGTCGTGGATCGTGGTCATGGCTCGCGCCTCCTTCGGTGAGTGCACGTCCCACCCGATTGTACCCTCGCCCCGCCGAGATACCGCTCCGGCCGAGGGGCCGCTCAGGCCGAGGGGAACTCCACGGTCAGGTGGTCGGGGCCGGCGTCGATCCGGTAGCACACCTTGTCCGACAGGCCCAGCCCCCACGACACCTGGCCCTCGAAGTCACCGAGCATGGCCGCCTCGCGGAGCGTGGGGAAGCCCGGATCGAACCGCTCCGGCCCGGTGTAGACCTCGACGGGCGTCTCGCCGGACAGATCGTGGCCGACCGCCTGGAACGAGACCACCACGAAGGCTTCACCCTCTACATGCACCGGACGGCCCTCGCCCTCGGTAATGAGCTTCTCGGTGAAGTAGACGAAGTGGGGCGGCGGCCTGGCCGGCGCGTCGGGCTGCGGCTCGAACCGGAACGTGATCGCGTCGACGCCGTCGGCGGACTCGACCTCGACCTCCACGAAGTCCGGAAAGTTGGCCGGGTTGCCCCCATCGACCATCCGGCAGGTGGCCCCCGGCAACCCCTCCGCTTCGGTCTCCGTGGGCGTGGGGGTCGCCTCCGGCGGCGGGGATGCCGCCGGCTCCTCCGCCCGTTGGCCGCACGCCGTGGCCACCAGGACCAGAGCAAGGATGAGCGACGGTCGCACCATCATCACCGGCAGTGTAGGACGGCCGGCCGGCTAACCGGCGCTGGAGCCGGTCCCGCCACCGCCTCCTCCACCCCCGCCGCTGAACCCGCCTCCGAACCCGCCGCCGGAGCTGGCCCCGCCCCATCCGCTCGACCACCCGACCGATGCCGCCGCCGCGGGGGCGACGTAGGCCCGGCTCGTGGCGCTCCAGTGGTGGTACGCGGTGAACCCCTCTGCGCCTCGGGGCGCCCCCGGCCACGGCTCGGGGATGTCCTCGGGAGGAAGGATCTCCCGGACCTGCTTCTCGACCCGGCCGGCCACGTCGAGGGCCACCGCGTACACCAGGTACCGCTCCCACACGATCACGGCCAGCGCCGGAGCGTCCTCGAACGTCGAGAACTCCTTGAGGAACCTTCGGAACGCCGCCCACCGGGCCACCCGCTCCCGGAGATTCGCCGGAAGCCGGACGGGCATGAACCGCCCGGCGATCCACCGGCCGGCCACGGCCACCCCGACCAGCCACAGCGCCCGCGGACCGACCAGGCCGTGGAAGACCTGTGGGCCGTCGCCGAATCCGACCGAACGCCAGTACCCGTAGACGATCGCACCCAGCGCCACGAGCGTCATGGCCGTCCGCTCGCTCCGGGACCGCGCCTTCACCACCGTGGTGACCAGCCGCTTGGTGCGCTTGCCGGCCTTCTTCCACCAGTCGGACAGGTTGGTGCCCCGGGTGCCCGAGTTCTTCACCGACTTCATCGACACCGGCCGCTCGCCGTCGCCGGTGAACAGGAACTCGACGAATTCGCCATCGATCCCCTCGGGGCGGGTGCGGAGGAGCAGCCGGAAGTCCTCCGGGTCGGTGACCGGTCCGACGGCCTGGACGTCGATCGCTCCGGTCCGGGCCAGGTGCAGCATCTGGGCCCGGTAGGCATTCTTGGGCTGGAGCCTCCCCCGGTACGCCGACCACAGCATGGCCAGGTCGACCGGATGGATGTCCTCCGGGGGCTCCTGCAGGAACCGGGGGATGCCGGGGACCCGATCGCGCCGCCGGGCCAGCACCACCATCGACACGAAGAACAGCGGCACGAGGACCATCAAAACCACCACCAGCACGCTCTCGACCCGGTGCTGACGGCGGAGGGCGTCAGCGTCCGCCGCGAGCCGACGCTCCTCCGAGAGGATCCGATCGAACGCCGGACCGCCTTCGATCGGGGCGAACGGGACCACGGAGTTCGGGAACAGGACCGAGCCCTCGACAACCGTGAAGGGCCGGAGGTCCCGGACTACCAGCTCGACGGTCTGGGGGTCGAGGACCCGGATCCGGCCGCCCAACGGCCCGTGACCCCACGCCCTGACCTCGCCCTCTCGAAGAGGACGGGTCCGAACCTCGGCCGGACCGGCGGCGGTGGGGCAGGGACCGGACGGGCGGGGCACCGCGCCCTTCGCCGCCTCGGGAAGATGAAGCCGGATCCGGACGAGGTCCGTCACCCTGTCGTGGCCGGTCCCCACGAACTGCCACAGGAGATGGGCCGCGTCCCGGTACCCGTCGACCGCGCAGAGAGCCCGGTAGCGGATCCGGAACGTGCGCGCCTCGTCTCGAGCGTCGAAGGTCCACGTGGCGTTGACCCCGGCCGCGGTGCCGGTGGGAACGGCAAGGACCGGTCGGCCGTCCTCGCTGACCTCGAACCCTTCGACCCGGTCGATCGGCCAGTCGACGGAGTAAGTGATGAACGAGAAGGCGCCGGTGAAGTCCCACGTCCGCCGCTCGTCCAGCGACAGCGACCCGTCGGGGTTGACTGTGGCGTCGATCAGGACCCGAGGGAAGTGATAGTCCTTCTCCTGCTCAGAGGGAGCGCTGATGGCCGCGATGGCGATGGCCACGAGCGGGATCAAGACGATGACCCAGACGACCACCTTTCCCCGTGTGGACATCAGCACGAAGTGTAGGGGACGACGAGCCTGTCCGAGCCCAGCATAATCAGGCCCGTGCCGGAACGGCGGATCGGCTTGGGCCTCGTCCTGGCCCTGACGGCGGCGACCATGGCCGGAGGCTGGCTCCTCAAGGCTCCCTGCCTGGGGCCCTGGGGGGACGGTCGTCAGTACACCCGTCTTTGCTACTCGGACGTGGCCGCCCTGTACGCCTCCGGGGACCGGGATCGCGGTCTGGACCAAGACCGGGTCCCGTACATCGACGGGCAGAACGAGTACCCCGTCCTGACCGGCGTGACCATGTGGCTGGCCACGCTGCCCGCCTCCTCGTTCGCGTCCTTCTTCAACTGGACCGCCGTGCTGCTGATCGGGGCGGCGCTGGCCACGGCCTGGGCGCTGTTCCGGATGGCCGGCGACGGGGCCCTGATGTTCTCCCTGGCTCCCACCCTGTTGCTGTACGGCTTCGTCAACTGGGACCTGGTCGCGGTGGCCCTGGCCACCGGGGCGACGTTGGCGTTCCTTCGGGGACGGGACGGGGGGGCGGGTGGACTCCTCGGGGCGGGCGCGGCGGCCAAGCTGTTCCCGGGGCTGGTGGCCGTTCCCTTCGCCCTCGATCGTGTCCGCCTGGGCCGTCGGGGCGGAGGGGCGTGGCTCCTCCTGGCTGCCGGGGCGGTGTGGGCCGCCATCAACCTGCCGTTCGCCGCGTTCGGCTTCGACCGGTGGTCGGAGTTCTTCCGGTTCAACGCGGCCCGGAGCGCGGACTGGGACAGCGTGTGGTTCTTCCTGGCCCGCCACCTCGACTTCACGTGGGACGTCGACACGCTGAATGCCGTGTCGGCGGGGACGTTCGTGGTGGGGACGATCGCCGTGTGGCTCGCCGCCGAACGGCGCCGACCCCGGTTCCCGGCGTGGACGTTCGGGTTCCCGCTGCTGGTCATCTTCCTCCTGACCAGCAAGGTGTACTCGCCGCAGTACGGGCTGTGGCTCCTGCCGTGGTTCGCCCTCACCCTCCCCGACCTCCGGCTGTTCGCGGCGTTCCAGGTGGCCGACGTGGCCGTGTTCGTCACCCGGTTCCAGTTCTTCGCCCGGTACACGGGCGTGGGCCCGGGTATGCCGTTCTGGTCCTTC
>DASQTB010000028.1:0-15704 GCA_035642095.1 Actinomycetota bacterium
CCGCCATGCAGGCGGCGCCGGCGGCCAGTCCCACGACTGGCGAGATTGCGTCCACCACCAGACCGCCGATCAGCGCCCCGCCCAGGGCGGTGACCATTCCCGTGGTCGTCGACACCGAGTTCGCCAGCAGATACCGGTCCGGATCGACCAGCGAAGGGAGGACAGCGTTCTTCGTGGAGTGGAAGAACCGATTGATCGACACGTTCGTCAGGATCAGCCCCAGGAGCACCCCCTCCGGCCAGGACCGAGCCGGGATCATCAGCAGGGTCAGGACGGCCATGAGCACCTTCGAGCCCACCAGGATCGACCGGCGGGAAAACCGGTCGATGAACGGGCCGGTGAATGGCCCGACCAATGAGTAGGGGAGGTACGTGACGGCCAGGAGCTTGGTGACTTCCGCGGGGGTCTCGGCCGCCTCGACCGAGAAGATCAGCGCCCCGGCCAGGGCGATCTGGTACAGGCCGTCGCCTGCTTGGGACAGGGCCTGGGCGGCGATCAACCGGCGGAACCGTCCCGGCTGGGTCAGGGCCCGCAGGTCACGCCGGCGTTCGGACGATCGCTCGGTCCTCACGCCGCGAGCCTACCGGGGGGAGGCCGGTCAGGGCCGAGCGGCGATGAACCGGGTCCAGTCCTGCTCCGTGACCTCACCATTGCCGGCGATGAATTCCTCCACCATCTCCCGGGCCCGGTCGTCGGAGAACTGGACGGGCGGCGACTTCATCAACCACGCCGACGGCCCGATCAGCGGACCGCCCACGCGTCGATCCATGGCCAGCTTGGCGCACCGGACGGCGTCGATGACGATGCCGGCGGAGTTCGGAGAGTCCCAGACCTCGAGCTTGAGGTCGACCGACAGTGGGACGTTCCCGAACTCGCGTCCCTCCAGCCGGATGTGCGCCCACTTCCGGTCCTTCAGCCATGGGACGTGGTCCGACGGACCGATGTGCACGTCCTCGTCGGTGATGCGATCCCGGAGCTGCGACGTCACCGCCTGTGTCTTCGAGATCTTCTTGGACTGGAGGCGCTCCCGCTCCAGCATGTTCATGAAGTCCATGTTGCCGCCGAAGTTCAGCTGGTACGTGTGGTCGAGCACGGCGCCTCGATCCTCGAACAGCTTGGCCAGGAGCCGGTGGATGATCGTCGAACCGATCTGGGACTTGATGTCGTCGCCGATGATGGGAAGGCCGGCCTGGTTGAAGCGCTTCGCCCACCCGGGACGGGACGCGATGAACACGGGGATGCAGTTCACGAAGCCGCATCCGGCCTCAAGGGCCGCCTCGGCGTAATGCCGGGCGGCCTGCTCGCTTCCCACCGGAAGGTAGCTGACGACCACTTCGGCTCCCGCCTGGCGGAGCGCCGTGGCCACGTCGACCGGGGACTCGTCCGACTCGTTGATCTCCTCGCGGTAGTAGCGCCCCAGTCCGTCTAGCGTCGGACCGCGTTGGACCTGGACGCCGGTCGGCGGGACGTCATCGGCGAACCGGATCGTGTTGTTCGGTTCGGCGAGGATCGCCTCCGCCACGTCGCGGCCGACCTTCTTGCCATCGACGTCGAACGCTGCCACGACCTCCACGTCCGAGACGTGGTACGGGCCGAGCTTCACGTGCATCAGTCCCGGGACCGTGTCGGCCGGGTCCGCGTCCCGGTAGTAGTGCAGCCCCTGCACCAAGGCCGACGCGCAGTTGCCCACCCCGACGATCGCGATCCGCACCTTGGTCATGCTCCCTCCTCCTTGGCACCGGCGGCGGTCTTGCGGCGGGCCCGTCGTGGCCTGCGTGTGGCTCGCCGCTCCGCCTCGATCATGTGGTCGACCCACGAGATGTCCCGCTCGGTGGCGTCCATCCCGTGGCGCATCAGCGACAGCGTGTAGCTGTCACTCACTCGGCGCTCTGTTAGGCGCTGCTTCAACTCGGTCAACCTGGCCATCAAGGCTGCCCGTCGCCGCTCCAGCACCCCGATCCTGGTCTCCGGCTTGAGGTACCGGAAGAACGCCAGACGGACTCGGAAGCCGTTGTCGTCCCCGACCGGCTCGCGCTCCCCGGCCGACTCCAGCAGGCCGGCGAACAGGGCCTCACCCTTCTCGGTCAGGCGGTACACGTTGCGCCGGCGCCCCACGGTGGCCTTGGGGAACACCTCCTCCACCGCGCCCTGGGCCTTGAGACGCTTGAGCGCCGGGTAGAGGGCTCCGTAGGACACCTGCCAGAAGGGGCCGAGCGTCTCGGACAGGCTTTTCTTGAGCTGGTAGCCATGCATCGAGCGCTCCTTCAGGAGGCCCAGGACGGCCAGTTCCAGCACGGTTCTCTCCTCTCGGGGCTCTCTCGGCCTATCGAACCGATATATCAGGCCGATATATCGTCTCGATACACTACCGGGACCCCAGGCGGCGTGTCAACTCACGCAGTCAGTCGAGGTCTCCGAGGTACAGGAGCCAGAACGCCGCGCTCCCCGCACGGTCGGAGCGAGCTGTGCAGAAGTCGGTTAGTCACGAGGGGATGATCCGGAGATCGGCGGGAGCGGCGGTCGCCGGGCCGGATCGGAGGAGCGGCCGGGGGCTGCCGCCGGGGAACCGGCCTCGTCGGATCTCCCCTCGCGGGTCCCCGGGCCGCCGCGGGCATCGCGGCCCGGGTCGATCAAGGTGTTCGACCCCACGCGGCTCTCCTCCTGCCTGGCGAGCCGCTTTTCCCACCTGCGGTCGATGCGTCGCCCTGGTCAGGCCCGAAGTCGAGCCACTAGACTCCACTCGCCATGCCACGCGTCCTTCTCATCGGATGGGACGGGGCCGACTGGCGCATCCTCGATCCGATGCTGGAGGCGGGGCTGTTGCCCAACCTCAAGGCCCTGATCGATCGGGGCGCCAGAGGCATCCTGAAGTCGACGATCCCCAACCACTCCTGGGCGGCCTGGCCATCGTTCCTGACGGGCCTGGAGCCCTCGAACCACGGCGTCTACGACATCTTCGAGAAGGAGATCGGTGAGCGGCGGAGCCTCCCGGTGACGTATCGCTCGATCAAGGAGAAGACGATGCTGGGGGACCTCGCCGCCGCCGGCGTGCCGATGGTGATGACGAACCTCCCCCTTACGTTCCCGCCACCCAGGGTGGAGGGGGCGCTGGTGGCAGGCGGTGTCCTCCCCAAATGGCGCCCGTTCACCCATCCCGAATCACTGGCCCAGGACCTGGAGAGAGCGGGGTCGCCGTTCCCGATCAACGGGATGTCCTGGACGACATATCGTCACCGACCGGGCCCGTTCCTGGCGGAGGCCATGAACCTCACCGCCGCCCGGACCAAGGCCAACCTGTGGCTGCTGGACAACACGGACTGGCGGTTCGCCTCACTGATCTACGTGGCCACCGACCGGGTCCAGCACTGCCTGGACAAGATGGTGGCTCCCGACCACCCGGACCATGACACTCTTTCCCGACAGCCTCTGGCCGAGAAGGTTCGGGATGTTTACCGGCTGCTGGACGAAGGCCTGGGCCGCATCCTGGAGCGGGCCAACGACGAAGATCTCGTGCTGTTCATCTCGGACCACGGCTTCCAGTCGTGCACCAGGGCCGTGCACATGGACCGACTGCTGGAGCACTTCGGGTTCCTCAAGTTCACGGCGTCGAAGGCGGTGTTCGGTCCGATGCAGTGGGGCGCGATGCGGGCCGTGGCCCGCAAGGTCTACGATGTCCTCGGGCTCCACGGGCGGGTGTCGCTTCCGCAGTCGGTCAACTGGCAGAGGACCGTGGCCTATACCTCGATCCGGTCCACCGGCGAGGGTGTGTCGATCAACCTGGCCGGTCGGGAGGCCGAGGGGATCGTCGATCCCGCCGACTTCGAGTCCACCCGGGACAGAATCATGGAGGCGCTCGACGGGTTCACCGACCCCGACACCGGGCGGAAGCCGATGCAGCGGGTCCTCCGCCGGGAGGACGTGTTCACGGGCCGCTTCGCGGAGACCGCTCCGGACATCGTTCTCGAGCCGGCTCCCCTGTATTCGCTGACCCACGCCAAGTCGATGGTCGAGGACGCCGACTGGCTCTCGGGCGACCATCGGATGGACGGGGTCATCGCCGCGGCGGGCCCCGGCATCGGGACCGGGGCCTTGGCCGAACCCGCCCTGTTGATCGACATGGCTCCGACGATCCTGGCCGCCCTCGGGACCCCGGCATCGGTGAAGCACGACGGCCAGGTGCTGTCCGCGCTTGTCGGCGACGAGGCGAAGGTGGCCGGGCCCGGGATGCGGGAGGCCACCGAGGGAGCGGCCGACGAGACGGGGTTGGCCGAGGACGAGGCGCTGGAGGTCGAGGAGCACCTCCGCGGCCTTGGCTACCTCGAGTAACGAGGGGGACCCGCCCCGGGTCCACCAGGGTGAGGGGGTTCCTCCGGACCGGCCGGCCGGATTCCGGGCGGCCCTGGAACAGCTCCTCCCGTTCGAGCGGTTCGGCGACGAACGGACCATCCTGGCGGGCACAGGCCAGAGCGCCGTCGGACTGGTCGTGGCCATCCTGGCCACGTTCGGCACCCAGGTCCTGATCACCAGGACCCTGGGCGCCGCCGCATTCGGCATCGTCACGCTGGCCACGCAGGGGGCCCTGGTCCTGGGGTTCTTCTCCCGGGTGGGCATGGACATGGCCTCGGTCCGCGAGGTGGCCATCGAGGTCGGCCAGGGCCGACGGGGGCGGGTCCGGGGGATCGTCAACCGGGCCTCGCTGATCGCCGGGGTGGCCAGCGTGGTCGTCGGCGCGGCGGTGTTCCTCCTGTCCGAGGCGCTGGCCCGAGCCTTCGCCCCCGATCGCGTGGCCGCGGCCACGGCCGCGTTCCGAGCCGGCGCCCTGGCCGTTCCGTTCACCGCGCTGGTTCAGGTCTATCTGGGCGGCACCCGCGGGCTGAAGATCATGCGCCACACCCTGTTCGTGTTCTGGATGGGCCAGCCGCTGGGATGGATGGCCCTGATCCTGGCGGGATGGGTCCTGTCCCGGTCCGTCGGCGTGACCACCCTGGCGTACTCGGTGTCGTGGCTCCTGGCCACGGCGGCCGCGGCGCTCCTGTGGTTTCGGGAGACCCGCGGCTTCGGCCGCGATCCCGCTCCGCCGGGGGAGCTGGTCGGCCTCCTCAGGTACGGTGCCCCTCGCGCTCCGGCGGCGCTGTTCTCCCAACTTCTCTTCTGGACCGATCTGTACGTCCTCTCCCTATACGCGACGTCTGTCGAGACGGGCATCTACGCGGCCGCGGCTCGGGCCGCTCAGGTGATTCTCCTGTTCATCATCTCGGTGAGCCTGATGTTCACCCCCTTCGTGGCGGACCTCCACGCCCGGGGTGAGCGCCAGAAGTTGGATCGACTGTTCAAGCAGATCACTCGGTGGACCATGGGGGCCACGCTGCCGCTGTTCGTCGTGCTGGCGGTGACGCCCTCCTCGGCCCTTCGATTGTTCGGATCGGAGTTCGGGGCCGGGCAGACCGCCCTGCTGATCCTCCTGCTCGGCCAGCTCGTGAACGTGGCCACCGGCACGGTCGGCTTCGTCCTGATCATGGTGGGTCGGACGGGGTGGGATCTGGTGGTGTACGGGGCCTCCGTGGCCTTCGATATCGCCGTCGCCGTGTTGCTCATCGCGGGGTTGAGTCTGGGAATGGAGGGGGCGGCCATCGCCGGGGCCCTGACCATGGCGTTATCCAAGCTGGCCCGACTGTGGCTGGTGTGGCGGTTCGTAGGGATCCAACCGTTCGACCTGGACTACGCACGACTGGTGATCCCCACCGGAGCGGCCTTCGCGGCGGGGATCGCCGCCCACCTTCTTCTCCGGAGCGAGACCTGGCCGGTCGACCTGGTGGGGACCGGCGTCGTCACCCTGATCGTCTACGTGCCGGTCCTCCTGCTGGCGGGGCTCCCTCAGGTCGAACGCCAAACGGCGCTCCGGCTGGGGTCGGCCATTCTCGGCCGAAGGTCCTAGCACCCGTGGGCGGGAAGTCCGACTGGCGCGACCGCACCGGGCCTCCTACTCTGGGTTCGACATGAACAACAGGCTCGCCGCCCGTTCGGGACCGGCCCGGTGCTCGTCCTGCGGGGCCATCCTGGCCGAGGCGGTGGATTCGAGCGGGATAGTCACGGTGGGGGAGCTCCAGGTTGCGTTCCGCCGTCACACCGACCACCTGGTCTGCCCCCAGTGTCTCCTCTCCTACCGGGTCACCGACCTCCTCCCCGCTCGCGTGACGTCGCGCTAGCGGTCGCTTCCAGCGCCGCCCTGACCGCCTCTTCCGGTGTCTCCGCCCGAGTGATCCGATCGCCTCTCGGGGCGTCGGAGAGAAGTTCCCACGTGCCGAGGACGACGACGGGGATCCCCATCTTCGCGGCCAGGGCGATCTCGGACAACGTGCCCCACTCCCCCCCGACGGCCAGGACGGCGTCGGCCACCCGGACCACGAAAGCGTTCCGAGCCTCGCCGATCCCCAGCGGAAGGGCCACGGTCAGGTGCGGGCTGGCTCCCGCCCTGCTCTCGCCGGGCAGAATGCCGACGGCGATCCCGCCGGCCGTCGTCGCCCCCCGGGCGGCAGCGTCCATCACGCCCCCCAGGCCGCCGCACACCACGACGGCCCCGGCTTCGGCGAGCCGCCTGCCGATCTCTTCGGCCCACAGCGTCTCTTTCGCTGTGGCGGCTCCGGGACCGCACACGGCCACGTACCGTCCGGTCACGGCAGGATCGCCTCCAGGAGGCGGACGGCACCCGTCTTGTCGAGGGGCTCGTTGCCGTTCCCGCACTTCGGCGATTGCACGCACGAGGGACACCCCGACCCGCAGGGACACACCCGGATCGCTTCGAGCGTTGCCCCCAGCCAGCGCTCCGAGGCAGCGAATCCCCGCTCGGTGATCCCGGCCCCGCCGGGGTAACCGTCGTAGATGAAGATGGCGCAACTTCCCGTGTCGGGATGGAGCGCGGTGGAAACGCCCCCGATGTCCCACCGGTCACACGTGGCCACCAGCGGGAGGAGTCCGATGGCGGCATGCTCGGCGGCATGGGCCGCGCCCGGGAGCGCCGCCGGGGTCACCGTGGCCCGGGCGATGACCTGGTCGGGGACGGCCCACCACACCGACCGGGTGTCGAGGACCTGGGGCGGAAGGGCCAGGGGGACCTCGTCGAGGATCTCCCCGGTGAGGTGGAGCTTTCGCACGAACCCGACCACGTGGTTCGTGACCCGGGCGTCCCCGAAGAACATCGGGGTTTCTCCCAGCTTCGACTCGGTCAGCACGCCCAGGACCTCGATGTCGGTGATGTCGCGGGTCTGCGTGTACCAATCGGCGTCGCTCGTTCGGACGAGCGCGACGTGACGCTCCAGATCCAGTTCCGCCACCTCGTACTGCTCTCCCTGGTGGAGATAGATCGCCCCTGGGTGAACCTGGACGAACGCTCGGGCCTCGTCGACCGTGCCCAGCAGGCTCCCCGTGCCGGCCTCGACGATCATGAACAGCCGCCCGGACGCCGACCGGATATCGACGGCTTGGTGGGGGGCGGGTCCGGCCCGGTGGTGGAGCCGGCCGCGCCGCTCCACCAGTTCGCCCCGGTCCACGAGGTCGGCCACCACCGGCGGCGCTCCATCGCCGAAGAACGAGGCCTCGTCGGGGGCCAGGGGATGCTCCCGGGCGGCACAGCCCAGGTGGGGTCCCAGGACGTAGCGGTTGGTCGGGTCGATGACGGCGTCCTCGGGGGGCTTCCGGAACAGATCCTCCGGATGGGTCACCAGGTACTGGTCGAGGGGATCGTCCTGGGCGACCAGGACGGCCAACGAGGACTCCGCTCGTCGCCCGGCCCGCCCGGCCTGCTGCCACATCGACGCCCGGGTCCCCGGATAACCGGCCAGGATCGCCGCATCGAGCGAGCCGATGTCGATCCCCAGCTCGAGGGCCGTGGTCGACGCCACGGCCAGGAGGTCGCCCTCCGCCAGGGCCCGCTCCAGGGCCCGTCGTTCCTCCGGCAGGTATCCGGCGCGGTACGCCTTGACCCGACCCTGGACCGCCGGCGGGAGGCTTCGGCGGACCGCGTCGGCCAGGATCTCGGCGGCCCGGCGGGACCGGGCGAACCCGATCGTTCGGGTTTCCTCTTCTACAAGGCGGCCCAGCAGGAGCGCGGCCTCGGTGATGGCGCTGCCCCGGGCCCCGCTCTCGTCGTCCAGGAGCGGAGGGTTCCACAGCGCGAACAGCTTTTCCCCACGAGGTGACGCGTCCTCGGTCACCGCGTGGAAGGGCAGGCCGGCGAGCCGCTCCGCCAGCTCGCCGGGGTTCCCGATGGTGGCCGAGGCCATCACGAACCGGGGATGGCCACCGTAGTGGGCGGCCAGCCTCCTGAGCCGGCGTAGCACCATCGCCACGTGGGACCCGAACACCCCCCGGCACACGTGCGCCTCGTCGACCACCACGAAGGCGAGTCGGAGGAGAAAGTCCGCCCACCGGGCGTGGCCCGGGAGGATCCCCGCGTGGAGCATGTCCGGGTTCGTGAGGATCACGTTGGCCGTGCGCCGGATCAGGGGTCGTTCCTCGGAGGGCGTGTCGCCGTCGTACACGGCGGCCCGGATCTGGGGAAGTCGAAGGGCGCGCAGCTGCCGCAGCTGGTCTCGAGCCAGCGCCTTCGTGGGGAACACGAATATCGCGGTGCTACGGCGATCCGCCACGGCAGCCCGGGCGAACGCCAGGTCGTACACGAGCGTCTTGCCGCTGGCCGTGCCGGTGGCCACGATGACGTTCCGCCCCTCGTCCAGGCGGTGGAGGGCGTCGCGCTGATGCGGGTACAGGCCGGGGATGCCCAGGAGGCGGAGGCGATCGGGGATCGGATCCGGGAGCTCGGGAACCGGGGCCACGCCGGGATCCCGGGCCGGGAGAGCCTCCACGTGAGCCAGGCGGTCGTGCAACGCGTCGTCTGCTCGGATCAGGTCCAGGAACGCCCGGGCATCCACCTCGATCATGGTGCCACGTTGGTTCGACCGTCGGGCCGCGGGTATCCTCCCAGGCCGATGGCCACGGCGCGCCCGACCCTCCTGCGGCCCTCGTTCCTCCTGGCTCTGCTGTCACCGCTTCCCGGTCTGGCCGCCCGCATGAGCATCATCCACGCGCCGCTCCTTGTAGAGACGTTGTTCTTCGGCCTGGCCATCCTCGGTGCGGCATTCCTGCTGTCGTGGGCCGCCGAGGTGGCCCAGCTCGACATCTCGCAGACGCTGGCCATCGCCGTCCTGGCGCTCATCGCTGTGCTTCCCGAGTACGCCGTCGACCTGGTGCTGGCGTACCGGGGAGGGCAGGGAGACGAGGAGAGCCGCCACCTCGCGGTGGCCAACATGACCGGAGCGAACCGGTTGCTGATCGGGATCGGCTGGGCCACCGTGGTGCTGGTCTTCTGGGCCAAGGCTCGACGGCGGAAGGTCGAGCTTCGTCGGGAGCAGCGCACAGACGTGGGGTTCCTCTTGGTGGCCACGCTGTGGGCGTTCACCATCCCGATCCGGGGTCAGCTGTCGCTCCTCGACCTGGCGGTTCTGGGGATCCTGTTCGTGGCGTACATCATCCGGGCGGCCCGAGAGGAGGTGGAGGAGCCCGACCTGATTGGGGCCGCGGGTGCGCTGGGCGCGCTCCCCCGGATCCCCCGACGGGTCACCACGGTCCTGCTGTTCCTGTACTCGGCGTCGGCGATCCTCCTGGTCGCCGAGCCGTTCGCGGAGGGGCTCAAGGAGATCGGCACGGAGTTCGGGATCAGTCGGTTCCTGCTGATCCAGTGGGTGGCGCCGCTCGCGTCCGAGGCCCCGGAGATGATCATCGCCATCCTGTTCACCCTGCGGCTCAAGGCCCAGGCCGGGTTGGGCACGCTGATCTCCTCGAAGGTCAACCAGTGGACGCTCCTGGTCGGCACGTTGCCGCTGGTGTACGGGATCGCCGGAGGCGGGGGCGGAGGCTTCTTCACGCCGATGCGGATGGATGCTCGGCAGATCGAGGAGGTGTTCCTCACCGCGGCGCAGTCGCTGTTCGCCGTGGCGGTGATCGCCAACCTGGCCATCGGGCGGGCGGAGGCGATCGGCCTGCTGGTGCTGTTCTTCGGCCAGTTCGCCGTCCCCGTTCCGGCGGTGCGGATCGGATTCGGGATCCTGTACATCGCGCTGGCAGTTGGCATCTTCCTGTTCGACGCGTCGAGCCGACGCGACCTGGGGCGATCGATCCTGTACGTGTTTCGGCCCGGCCGCAGGAGGGCGATGAACGAGGCCGGTTAGGCCGAAGGCTCCAGCAGTCCGTCGTCGGCGATGTCGGCGAAGACGGCGTCGGCCTCGCTTCCCAGCTGGACGACGCTCGCCTCTCCGGCGAAGCCGATCCCGCCGGGGGTTACCCGGTTGACGACCCGGTTCGGCTCGATCGTCAACGCAGCCAGGGCCAGATCGAACACCTCGCCGGCGGAGAGCTCCGTCTGGATGTTCCGCAGTCCGGAGGTCAGCCAGGTGAACAGGCTCAGGGGGTCACGTCGGACGTCCTTCCGAAGCCGTTCCAGCGCGCCGAGGATGAGAC
Organism: Actinomycetota bacterium; assembly: GCA_035642095.1. Taxonomy (GTDB): domain Bacteria; phylum Actinomycetota; class UBA4738; order UBA4738; family CALAEC01; genus DASQTB01. Next base: position 10,513 of record DASQTB010000028.1, read on the forward strand.
TCCCCTGATTCTCGGACCGGCTGAAGTCTCCGTTCGGCGTGTCCTTCCGGTTCCGGGCGAAGGCCAGCGCTTGCTTCCCGTCGAGCATCTGGGGGCCGGGGGAGAAGACGGCTCCGGAAGCCGCATCGTTCATGGCATAGGGGATCTCGACCTCGATCCCGCCCACGCCGTTGACCATGCGGCGAAGCCCGTGGAACGACGTCAGGAGGTAGTAGTCGATGTCGACGCCCACCAGCTCTTCCACGGTCTCGACCACCAGCTCGGGGCCGCCCTCGTACAGTGAGTCGTTGATCTTCCGGGTCCCCACCCCGGGAACGTCGACGTAGGAGTCTCGAGGAAGCCCCAGGATCGAGGCACCCTGCTTCCGGGGGTTCACCCCGATCAGGTGGATCGAGTCCGCCAGGCACTTCTCCACCGGCTCGCACACGCCGGGCCGGGCGTCGCTGCCGATGGCCAGGACGAAGATGGGGCGCTTGCCGTCGAAACCCGGAAGGAAGGACGCCTGGCCGGCGTGTCCGAGCTGCATCGGGGAAGGGGTCTGGGCACGGGCGGGCGGCTCGGCCAGCAGGGCACCGGCCACGATCCAGCCCACGAGCCCTCCCAGGACGGCGAGGATGGCCGCCTTCCTCATGGTGTGGGCTCTGCGGTCGGGCCGGTGGTGGGGCCCCCCTTGGCTCGCCTTCCGGGCTGGACGACGCCGTCGACCTCGTACCCCACGATGACCCACCGGTCGTCGTCCTGCTCGAGGTAGAAGGTCCCGTCGTGGAGGACGAACAAGGGATCACCGCCGTCGAACTCGCCGTCGGCCACGAACTTCGTGGTGGCCACCGCGCCGGCCGGCTGTGCTTCGGCATCGACCAGGAACCTGACGTCCAGCTTGCCCACCACGGGCTGGACGAAGGCGATCTGCTGGGCCTCGCCGCCCAGGGTCAGGAACGGGAGGTCGGCCTCAGCCTGCTTCGCCGCGGCCCGGTCGAACTGCTCCAGGACCTCCGGGAAGGTTCCGTCCTCCCACTTGTCGGGATCGACGAAGCCGGCCACGTACAGAGCGTCCAGGGTCTCGTGCACACTCTCTGCGGCGTCATCCAGATCGCTCTCCTCCTCGCCCACGGATGCCGCGTTCACCTTGCGGAGCTCGAAGGAGAAGTCAGTGGTCCTCGCCTGCTCGGTGAGTGGGATGGGGGCGCCCTCACGGAGGAACAGGAACCACCCGCCGGCGCCGATCGCGCCGAGAGCCAGGATGACGGCGAGGACAACCGCGGCCCGGCGTCCTCCCCGCCCCTGTCGATGGGCCCCTGGTCGAGCCACGGCCCGGCAGGCTATCAGACCGGGAAGCGCCCTCCTCCGATTCGGCTGGCCCGATCGGGCTAAGATTCCACCGTACGTGGGGTGCCGGGAAGCCTGGTCGGCGAACCGGTGCCCTCTTTCGTTCTCGGAGGTCGGAGATGAAGGCCAGGGACCTGATGGTCGACGTGGCCACCGTGCGTCCGGAAGATCCGGCGGAGATCCTGGTGGAACTCCTCCGCGACCCGGAAGCCCGGGTGGTCGCGGTGGTGAAGGACGGCGGAGAGGCCGTCGGCATTCTCACCGAGGAGGATCTCCTCGGTGCGCTCCTTCCCTCGTACGTCCTGGCGGACAAGTCGCTGGCCGGGGTGCTGGAGGAGAAAGCCGGGGAAACGTGCCGGCAGCGCCTGCACGGCCGGCGGATCAGCGACGTGGTTGACCTGCGACGTCGAGGCCGGCAGACCGTGGAGCCCGACGACACCTTGATCGAGGTGGGTGCGGCCATGGCCCGGTCGAACGAGCCCGGCGTCCTGGTCGTTGAAGGGCGACAGGTCCTGGGAGCCATCACCGTCGGTCGGTTGCTCGAGGCCCTGCTTCGGCGATGACGATCGCGGCCGTCGCCGTGTTCGTCGGCGTGTACGCGCTGATCGCCACCGAGCGCGTGCATCGGGTGGTCGCCGCCCTGGCCGGGGCGGCGGTCATGCTCGTCCTCCAGATCATCGACGCGGAGGACGCGTTCCATGGCGTCGACACCGGGGTCGATTGGGAAGTCATCTTCCTTCTGCTAGGGATGATGCTGCTGGTGGCGGTGGTTCGCCGGACGGGCCTGTTCGAATACCTGGCGATCTGGTCCGCCAAGCGGGCTAGGGGACGCCCCTACCGGATCCTGGTGATCCTGTGCCTGGTCACCGCGATTGCCTCGGCGCTCCTCGACAATGTGACCACCGTGCTCCTGGTCGCACCGGTCACCGTTCTGATCGCCGAGCGACTGGGGACCAGTCCGGTGCCCTACCTCATCGCCGAGGTCCTGGCGTCGAACATCGGAGGAACGGCCACGCTGGTGGGGGATCCCCCGAACATCATCATCGGCTCACGAGCCGGGCTCTCCTACACGGACTTCCTGGTCAACCTGGGCCCCATCGCCCTCCTGATCCTGATCATCTTCCTGATCCTGGCTCGGGCTCTGTTCCGGTCGGACCTGACGGCCGACCCCGATCGGGTCACCGAGGTCATGGAGCTCGACGAGCGCGAAGCGATCCAGGATCCGGGTCTCCTCATCCGCTCCGGCATCGTCCTCGGGGCCGTGACGGTGGGGTTCCTCCTGCACTCGATCCTTCACTACGACCCGGCAATCATCGCCCTCCTCGGGGCCGGTGTGCTGCTCGCGGTCGCGTCGCTCGAATTCGGGGAGCTGGCTCGAGACGTCGAGTGGGAAACCCTGGTCTTCTTCGCAGGCCTGTTCATCATGGTGGGGGCTCTGGTCAAGGTGGGAGTGATCGAGAACGTCGCCCGGATGGCCGCAGATGCCACCGGGGGAAGCGCCCTCCTGGCGGCCATGCTCGTTCTCGTCGTGTCCGCTGTGCTGTCTGGGGTCGTGGACAACATCCCGTACGTGGCGGCCATGGCTCCCGTGGTGGCCAGCCTGACGGCCGGCCCGTCCGGCGGGGAGGTGCTGTGGTGGGCCCTGGCGCTAGGAGCCGACCTGGGGGGAAACGCCACGGCCGTGGGGGCCAGCGCCAACGTCGTCGTGCTGGGCATCGCCGACAGGTCCGGCTATCCGATCCGATTCGTCCACTTCCTGAAGTACGGGGTGCTGGTAACCGCGATCTCGATCCTGGTCGCTGCCGCCTACCTCTGGATCCGGTACTTCGTGTTCAGCTGAGCGGTTCCTCCGGGGGGGCTGGGGAGGGCTAGGCTATAATCCGGCGTCCCACCGGTCCGACCCCTACGTAGACGTCCCGAGGAGGAGCACCGACGATGCACCTGCTGGCCCAGGAAGGCGGCCGCATCGCGGCCGAATTCCGCCCATTCGAGGACAACGCGCTCTTGGTGATCCTGGGGATCTCGATCCTCGCTCTGTTCGTGGCCTTCGTGCTGAGGCGGGGAGTGCTGAGGGAGCCGGAGGGCACCGAGAAGATGCGCCAGATCGCTCGGGCCATCCAGGTGGGAAGCCGGGCGTACCTGAACCGCCAGTTCCGAACGGTCGGCGTCTTCCTGTTGCTGCTGGCCTTCGCCATCTTCTTCCTTCTTCCGGTCCCCGACGAGGCGCTCCACTCCGAGCTGTCGATCCGTCTGGGCCGCTCGGTGGCCTTCTTCCTGGGAGCGGGGTTCTCGGCCCTCACCGGGTTCGCCGGGATGTGGCTTGCCGTGCGGGGCAACGTCCGGGTGGCCAACGCGGCCCGCGAGACGGGGCTGAAGCGAGCCCTCACCATCGCCTTCCGGACCGGAGGAGTGGCCGGCATGTTCACGGTGGGTCTGGGGCTCCTCGGGGCGACCGTGATCCTGATGCTCTACAAGCAGGACGCCACCAGCGTCCTGGTCGGGTTCGGCTTCGGGGGGGCCCTCCTGGCCATGTTCATGCGGGTCGGCGGGGGCATCTTCACCAAGGCGGCGGACGTCGGCGCCGACCTGGTGGGGAAGGTCGAGAAGAACATCCCCGAGGACGATCCCAGGAACGCGGCCACGATCGCCGACAACGTCGGGGACAACGTGGGTGACTGCGCGGGCATGGCCGCCGACCTCTTCGAGTCCTACGAGGTCACCCTGGTGGCCTCGATCATCCTCGGCGCGGCGGCCTTCGCCGGATCTCCGCAGGGCGCCATCGTCGGGGTGATGTTCCCCTTGCTGGTCCGGGCCATCGGGGTGATCACCTCGATCGTCGGGATCTACGCGGTGCGCCCTCGCTCGGAGACCGAGCACGGCATGCGGGCGATCAACCGCGGCTTCTTCTTCTCGGCCCTCCTATCGGCGATCGGGGTGTACTTCGCGGCGGACCTGTACGTCGACGATCTTCGGCCGTTCTGGGCCGTGGTCATCGGCCTGGTCCTGGCCGGAGTGATCTCGATCCTCACCGAGCAGTTCACGTCCACCACCCGGAAGCCGGTGAAGGAGATCGCCGCCTCCGCGCAGACCGGGCCGGCCACCACGATCCTGTCCGGGTTCTCGGTGGGTTTGGAGTCCACGGTGTACGCCATCCTGGTGATCGCGGCCACGGTGATCGGGGCGTTCCTCCTGGGGGACAACGGCGCGGAGCGGCTGTACTTCATCTCCCTGACCGGCATGGGGATGCTGACCACCGTCGGCGTGATCGTGTCGATGGATACCTACGGCCCGGTGGCCGACAACGCCCAGGGGATCGCCGAGATGTCCGGGGAGTTCGAGGGCAAGCCCGCAGAGATCCTGCGGGGCCTGGACGCCGTGGGGAACTCCACCAAGGCCATCACCAAGGGGATGGCCATCGCCACCGCGGTGATCGCGGCCACGTCCCTGTTCGGCTCCTTCCGGGAAGCGGTGGGAGCGGGGTTCACCATTCGGATCGACCAACCCGAGGTCCTGGTGGGGCTGCTGATCGGAGGCTCGGTGGCGTTCATGTTCTCCGCCCTGGCCATCAGGGCAGTGGGCCGGGCCGCGGCGCAGGTGGTGGTGGAGGTCCGGAACCAGTTCCGCGACCACCCGGGGATCATGGACGGGACGGAAACGCCCGACTACGGCCGCGTGGTGGACATCTGCACCCGGACCTCACTCCGGGAGCTGTTGACCCCGGGCCTCCTGGCGGTCCTGGCGCCGGTCCTGGTCGGATTCGCCCTCGAGGCGGAAGCCCTGGGCGCCTACCTGGCCGGAGCCATCCTCACCGGCCAGCTCCTGGCGGTGATGCTGTCCAACGCCGGGGGCGCCTGGGACAACGCCAA
>DASQTB010000029.1:0-21903 GCA_035642095.1 Actinomycetota bacterium
GTGCCCGTGCGGATACGCCGGCGATCCCCGCCGGCGGTGCCGGTGCCTCCCGAACCGCCTCGAGGCCTACCGGCAGCGGGTCTCCGGCCCGTTGGTCGACCGCCTCGATATCCGGCTCCGGGTGCCCCGCCTCTCTCGTTCCGAGCTCCTCGACGCGGCGGAGGGCGAACCATCGGCGGCGATCCGGGACCGGGTGGAGGCGGCCCGGGACCAGCAACGGCGTCGGTTCGTCGAGGGTTCGTGCCGGAGCAACGGTGAGATGAGCGGGGCCCTGGCCCGGCGCTCGGCCAACTTGACGAGGGCCGCCGAGACGGTTCTCGGACGGGCCGTGGATCGGTTCGCGCTGAGCGGCCGGGGCTTCGACCGGGCCCTCAAGGTGGCTCGGACCATCGCCGACCTTGACGGATCCGAGGCGGTCGATGCACAGCACCTCCTGGAGGCCCTGAGCTTCCGCGGTGAGCCCCTCGGCGAGGAGGAGTCCGGTGTCGCCTGACCGCGTCTCAGCCGCCGGCGGGTCCGTCCGAGCCGGCCAGCCCGGGGCGTGGCCGGAAGGATTCGCCACGGCGGAGGCAGACCGGGAGGCACTCCTGGTCCTGTCCCACCTCGGCTCGCTGACCCCCGCTCGGCTGCACGCCCTGGCGTGGCAGGAGGGATCGGCTCGCCGATGCTTGGGCGCGGTCCGAGGGGGGCGGCTGGCCACCGGGGTCGATCGAGCGATCGCCGACGCCGTCGATCCGAAGGAGGTCCGGCGGAGGCTGGACCGAGCCGGCGGACGCATGGTGGTGCCCGGAGATCGGGACTACCCCCTCGGACTGCTCGATCTGCCCGATCCGCCGGGATGGCTCTTCGCCCGGGGAGGGCCACTGGTGGGATGGCCGGCCGCGGTCGCCATCGTCGGCGCTCGGAGATGCACCCCGTACGGTAGGGAAGTGGCCAGTGTCGTGGCTGGCCACCTGGCAGCGGTGGGAGTCGTGGTGGTGAGCGGCGCCGCCCGGGGCATCGATGCGGCCGCCCACCAGGGCGCCCTTCGGGCCGATGGGCCGTCGGCGGCCGTGCTCGGGTCTGGGATCGACGTCTCCTATCCCAGGACGAACGCGAGCCTGATCGACCGGTTGGCCGCCGCCGGTGCCGTGGTCAGCGAGTACCCGCCCGGCCACCCGGCCCTTCCCCGCCGGTTCCCGGCCCGCAATCGGATCGTGGCAGCCCTGTCGGACGCGGTCGTGGTCGTGGAGGGAGCGGAGGGGAGCGGGTCCTTGATCACGGCGGAGTTCGCCCAGGACCTGGGACGAGACGTGATGGCCGTCCCCGGGCCGGTGACGGGACCGCTGTCTGCCGCGCCGAACGGGCTGATCAAGGACGGCTGCCACCTGGTCGCCTCATCCGAGGACGTCCTGGACGTGTTGGGACTGTCCGGGTTGGCTCCGGCGAGGCCGGGGCCGATGCCGGAAGACGTCCGCATGCGGAATCTGGGGGACGACGAGCGTCGGGTCCTCGCCCGGCTGCCCGGGTCGCCCGTCACGGTCGATGCTGTCGCCGCGGCGGCGGGGATCGATCCTCGTCGAGCCCTGGGAGCGCTGGCCTCGCTGGAGCTCGAGGGCCTGGCTCGGTCCGAGGACGGTCGGTACCGGCGGGCGGGATCCGGGTCTCCCGCCGCGAAGTAGTCGATGTCCCAGAACCCGTACGTGTCACCCGACTTCCGGGCTGCAACCTGACCCACCTCGTCGTCGACACGAGGTCGCTCGCCAACTTCAGCGCCGGAACGAGGATCGGGACGATCCTTCGGATCGCGAACGGATGGAGCCTGGTCAACGGGCCCCTGTGCCCGTGAGGGACCGAGGCCATGGCCGCGAGGGGCGGAACGGCTAGAAGCGGAGGGCTTTCCAGACGTCTTCGCCCGACGCCCTCAGGTCCGTGGGCGACGGGGGCTCGCTGATCCGCCCGGGGCGTCGTCGGGAACGGGACGCCGCCCATCGGGCCACCCGTGCCGCCCGGGCCGCCTGGAGCCGTCGCTGTTGGTCCAGCGCGCACGGCACATGGCCGATCACCGGTCCGATCATCGCGTCGCTCGCCCCACGATCCTGATCGCTCCCCATCGTCCCACAGGGCGGGGGTGATGGGCAGGGGGGAGAAGCTGTGTTACAAGGATCGAAACCCTCAGACCGACGGACCGGACATGCTCACCGACGACCTCTCGGACGACGACATCCGCCTGGTGGAGGAGTTCCTCCGCCACCTCAGCCTGGAGCGCCGGCTTTCTCCCCGGACGGTGGAGGCCTATCGCGACGACCTGACCGGACTGGCGGCGTTCCTAGGGCGCGGCGGCGCCGACCTTCGAACCGCCATCCATGGACAGCTGCGGAGATGGTTGGCCCATCTGGCCACCAGGGAATACGCCCGATCATCGATCGCCCGGAAGGCGGCCGCGGCGCGATCCTTCTATCGGTATGCCGTGCGGCGAGGACACGTCGCGGCCAGCCCGGCGTCGGTCCTGGCGTCCCCGAAGGTTCCCCTCCGGCTCCCGTCGGTGCTGAAGGTAGGCGAAGCCGCGGGGCTTGTCTCGGCTCCAGATCCCATCGACGAGTGGGCCCTTCGGGACCGGGCGGTGCTCGAGCTGCTGTACGCCAGCGGCCTCCGCGTCTCCGAGCTGTGCGGGCTCCAGGTCGCGGACGTGGACCTGGATGTGGGCCGGGTCCGGGTCGTCGGGAAAGGGGACAAGGAACGCGAGGTGCCGGTGGGCGACATCGCCCGTGACGCCGTCCGGGCCTATCTCACCGACTCGCGGCCGATCGTCGCACCTGAGGGCGAAACCGCCCTGTTCTTCAACCGGCGCGGGAAGCGACTGAGTCCCCGCGACGTTCGTTCCATAGTGGAAAAATACCGGCGACGGATTCCGGCGGGGCGACGAGTGACCCCCCACACGCTGCGCCACTCGTTCGCCACACACCTCATGGAGGGAGGTGCCGACATCAGAGCGGTGCAGGAGATGCTGGGACATGCCAGCTTATCGACCACCCAGCGGTACACGCACGTGTCGCGCGCCGCCCTGTTCGGCGCACACCGGCGGAGCCACCCGAGGGCCTGATGGCGACCGCTCCCGCCTCCCGACGGCGGCCGGCCTCGCGCCGTCGCGAACCGCCGACAGAAGCGGAGATCAACGAGCTCGACGGCCTGTGGCGGGACTTCAAGGACGCTCATTCGGCGGCGGCTCGCGAGCGCCTCATCCTCCACTACGCGCCGCTGGTGAAGTACGTCGCCGGACGGGTGGGGGCAGGCCTCCCCCAGAGCGTCGAACAGGCGGATCTCGTCTCGAACGGCATGTTCGGCTTGATGGACGCCCTGGAGAAGTACGACCGAGGGCGAGAGGTGAAGTTCGAGACGTACGCCATCCCTCGGATCCGGGGGGCCATCCTCGACGAGCTTCGGGCCATGGACTGGGTCCCCAGATCGATCCGCTTCAAGGCCCGTGAGGTCGACAAGGCTCACACCACACTCGAGGCGAAGCTGGGTCGAGCCCCGACCGATCCGGAGGTTGCCGAGCAGCTGGGCATCGAACTGGAAGAGCTGCACGAGGTCATCACTCAGATCTCGTTGGTCTCGGTGATGGCCCTGGAGGAAGTGATCGGCAGCGACGAGAAGGGTGAGCAACGGTCGCTCCTCGACACGCTGGCCGACGCCGCGGGCTCCGATCCCACCGCGGCCCTGGAAGATCACGAGATGCGCGGGATGCTCTCCGCGGCCATCAACTCGCTCTCGGAGCGGGAGAAGATCGTCATCACGCTCTACTACTTCGAGGGCCTCACCCTGTCGGAGATCGGGGACATCTTGGGCGTCACCGAGTCGCGCATCTGTCAGATCCACACCAAGGCGGTCGGTTCACTCCGGAACAATCTCGTCGACCGGGACGAGTAGCGCCGACGGCGAAGGGCTCGTCGGGGCATTTGCCAACGTTCGTGTCAGCGGCCCCTGCTACGGTCCCGGCGAAAGAGAGGATCGACATCGTGTGGGGTACGTTGGGTATCGCCGCGGCCCTGAGCGTCGCCGCCGCCGTGAGTCCGTTGGCTGGCCATGGACCCCCGGGCCTTTCGGACGGCACCGGCGCAGTGGGGTCCGGGGTCGCTTCCGTGCACGCTGGGCCGGAGTACGGAACGTACACCTGGCCGGTCGAGGGGCCCGTTCTTCGCTCGTTCGAACTGCCCGAGGGACCTTTCGGCGCGGGACACCGCGGCATCGACATCGCCGCGCCGGTCGGAACGGCGGTCCGAGCTGCGGCCGAAGGAGTGGTCGCCTTCGCCGGCCCGGTGGCGGGTTCGCTGTTCGTCTCCATCGATCACCTCGACGGTGTCCGGACAACCTATTCGTGGCTCTCCTCGGTTCAGGTTCGGGCCGGCGACCAGGTAACGGAGGGGGCGGTCATCGGGGCGTCCGGTGTGGGACATCCTGGAGTCGATCCGGCCCATCTGCACTTCGGTGCTCGCTACGCCGGCGAGTACCTGGACCCGATGCTCCTCCTGGCACGAAGTAGTCTGGTCGGGCTGATCCGGTTGGCCCCGGTGGAGGAGTTGGGGCCGACGACCTAGCGCGGACGCCACCATAGAATTGGCGGCCATGTCCTTCCGCCCCCGTCGCCGATCTCTCCGGATCGCGGCCATCGCCGCCTACTTCATCGTCGCTGCATCCGGATCGAGAGCGGCCACAGAAGCCTTCCAGGACGCCGCCGACTGGCCCATGGCCGGGAAGGATCCGGCTCACTCGGGGAAGGCGGACGGGCCCGTCCCTCCCTATCGCGAGGCATGGCGGGCGACGCTCGGAGGTGGAGGGCCGGTGGCAGGGCCGATTGTCGCCGCCGGCCTCGTGGTCGTGGTGACGGACCGGGACGTCCGGGCCCTCGACGCCGGGACGGGACGGCCGATGTGGAAGGTCGCCCGAAGCGCAGGCGACGCCGGCGTTCCGGCCGCATCCGGCGAGCTTGTCGTCCATGCGTCGGGGGGCGCTCGGACCGGAACCGTGGTGGCTCGGACCATCGTCGACGGAGCTCTGCGGTGGCGGACGAACCTAGGTTCCGCGGTGCCCGGGCCCATCGTCATCGGCTACGAGCTCGTCTTCGCGGGAACGGCGGCCGGATCCCTGATCGGTCTGGACTTAGCGTCGGGGGAAGAACGGTTCCGGTTCGAAGCCCCAGGGGTGATCGCCGGTGCACCGGCGCTGTCGGGCGGCTTGATCCTCGCCTCGTGGGAGGAGCGGGGGACCGGTCGGGCCACCGTTCGGGCCTTCGAGCTTCCCCCCAACGGCCAGGCGCCCGCGCCCCTCTGGCAGATCACGACCGATCCGGGACTCCTGGCCTCGGCGGGTGTGTCGGTCGGGCGAGCAACCGTCTTCGTGGCGGCCGGTGACGGCAGCGTTCGGGCGGTCGAGCCGGAGGGGGGTGTGGAACGGTGGGTGGTTCGGTTGCCCGAGGTGACGGCCTCCGACCAGATCCCGCTGGGGGGCCCCGCGCTGATCGTCGCCGACCGGCTCCACGTCTCGGCACTGGATCCGGCCTCGGGGGAGGAGCGGTGGAGCTACCGGCTGGCCGACGGCCGAAACCTCGGGGGGAGGGAGGTCAACACCCTTTCGGCGACGACCCCCGCCGTGGTCGGCTCGGCGGTGGTCCTCGGGGATGCGACCGGGCTGGTCTCCGCGATCGATCTCCGATCGGGTCGGCGCGTCTGGCGGGCCGACATAGGCAACGGCGCCGCAGCCCCTCCCGCGGCCGGCGGTGATCTGCTGTACGTGGCCACGCTGGGATCTGAGGGAGAGCTCGTCGCCTTGGAGCACGACGTCGAAGGGAAGCTCCTGGACGAGGTCTCGGATACGGTTCTGTCTCCCGTCCGGGCCGTTCTCAACTTCCTGGTCGCCGCGGTGTCCGCCTTCATCATCATCCTGGGCACCTTCCGGTATCTCCTGGGTGGACGCCGGGCGGGGTCGGAACCGTCTCAGTGAGCCGGAAGCGACGGAGACGAGGCGGGGGGATGGCTGATCGACCCCGGGCGTCCACCGCCGCGGCCGAACCGACGGCCTCCGCCGACCCGGCTCGGGAGGATGGATCCGCGGAGGTGGATCGATCGACGCGGGAGGAGCCGCACCTTCCGCGGGTGACCGAGTCGCTGGCCAGAGCTCTCCGGACCGTCGGATCCTCACCACTCCTCCTGACGGTGGCGTTCCTCTCGCTGCTGTCGACCTGGGGCCTGTTCGCGTCCCTGGGCGTCGAGGGAGACCCACGGTTCCTGGCCCTCCTCATGGCCATCTCGCCGGCGCATCTGTTCTTCACGGATGGCAGCGTGGCGCTCTTCGGAGGATCCCCGGTGGCCGCCCTGGGGAGTCTGGCCGGGCTGGCGGCGCTCCGAGCGGTCACGTTCACCCTCTTGATCCTGCTGATCGAAGGCACCCGACGGTCCGAGATCAGCGGCCGGAGGATCGCCGGCCGGCTCCCTCGGGCCGCGGCCACTTTCGCCACCCTCTACCTGGGCGAGGTCGTCCTGGTGGTGGTGCTCTCGGCGGTCCTCCCCGCTGTGCTCGGTCAGTTCTCGGTGGTGGTCATTCCGGCGGCGATCTACTTCCTGGCCCTGGCTCCGGTCGTGGTCACGGTCGAGGGAGTGTCGATCCGCGAGGGTCTGGTCCGGGGCGTGCGCGCCGTGCGTCTGCCCAGAACCGGGCACCTGGGCCTGGCTCTGGGGTATTTCGTGTTCCTCTATCTCGCCGCCGCGATCTCCCCGTTCGGCCCGCTGTCGCCCGCCACCCCCACCCTCCTGGCCTGGGCCTTCGCCCTGCTGATGACCTTCCTCCACGTCTCGGTGCTCGGTACGCTCGTGCTCAGGTGGGCGGCCGTCCGCGACCAGGTCGCGGGGTCCGGCGAGTCCCGCGGCCGCCGTTGATCGCCCTGCTAAACTAGATGCGCCGGCCGTCCATGGGCGGCCGAGTACACACGCCCGGGGACCCGTCCTCCGGTCCACCGCGAGGTGGCACGGGACGGGGATGAGCCGGGCGGAGGAGACAACCGGAAGGAGGAGGCATGGCGGTCACCACCCGCCGGCAGCTGCTCGAGGCCGGCGTTCATTTCGGTCACCAGACCCGCCGTTGGAACCCGAAGACGCGCCGATTCATCTACGGCGAGCGGGGCGGGATCTACGTCATCGACCTGGAGCAGACGCTCTCCGGTCTCGAGCGAGCGTACGAGTTCGTTCGCGACGTCGTCCGGGGTGGGGGCACCGTGCTCTTCGTGGGAACGAAGAAGCAGGCCCAGGACGTGGTGGCCGAGCACGCCCGGAAGGTGGGCATGCCATTCGTCAACACGCGCTGGCTGGGCGGGATGCTCACGAACTTCCAGACGATCTTCCGCCGACTCCGCCGGCTGAGCGAGCTTCGAGAGATGGAGCGCTCCGGGGCATTCGAGTTCCTCCCCAAGAAGGAGGTTCTCAAGCTGCGCCGAGAGAAGGAGAAGCTGGAGCGGAACCTGGGCGGGATCCAGGACATGGAGCGGCTGCCCTCCGCGGTGGTGGTCATCGACACCAAGAAGGAACACATCGCCGTCGTCGAGGCGAACAAGCTGGGGATCCCGGTGGTGGCCATCGTCGACACGAACTGCGACCCGGACGAGGTCGACTATGTGATCCCTGGGAACGACGACGCGATCCGGTCGATCACCCTGGTGACCTCGGTGCTGACCGAGGCCATTCGCGAGGGGCAAGGGCTGGCCGGACGTGACCTTGCCGAACGCACCGGCGTGGCGGAGCCGGAGCCTCCGGCCCCGCGTCCGGATGTCGCCGAGGCGGCGGAGACCGAACCCGAGATCGAGGCCGAACCGACCGAGGCGCAACCGCCTCCGTCCGAGGGGCGCTCCAAGGTGCCGGAATAGCGAGGTTCGGTATGGGAGAATCCGCAGGAGCCATGGCCGTTTCCGCAGAGGTGGTGAAGCGGCTCCGGGACATGACCGGCGCCGGCTACATGGACTGCAAGCGCGCCCTGGACGAGACCGGCGGTGACCTGGACAAGGCTCGGGTCTTGCTCCGAGAGCGCGGCCAGGCCGCCGCGGCTAGACGTGCGGGACGAGCGGCGTCGGAGGGCTTGGTAGAGGCGTACATCCACGGCCAGGGACGGGTCGGGGTCCTGATCGAGGTGAACTGCGAGTCTGACTTCGTGGCGATGACAAAGGAATTCAAGACGCTGGCCAGGGATCTGGCCATCCAGGTGGCCGGTCACAACCCGCGGTGGGTATCGCGGGAGGACGCTCCCGAGGAAGAGCTTTCTCAGGAGCGCAAGATCTACGAGGCCCAGGCTCGGGACGAGGGGAAACCCGACGACGTCATTCCCAGGATCGTCGACGGCAAGCTCAGTGCGTTCCTCAAGGAACGCTGCCTGGTGGAGCAGCCGTTCTTCCGGGATCTCGAGGGGAAGCAGACGGTCGGCCAGCGGATCGCCGAAGCGACCGCACAGCTGAAGGAGAACATCGTGGTCCGCCGGTTCGTTCGGTTCGAGCGCGGCAAGGACGACGGCGGAGGTTGATCCGGTGACGACGGGGCGAGAAGCGGCGACCGGGGAAGCCGCAGACCCCTCGGTCGCATCGTCTCGAATCGACGAAGCCCGCAACGGGCGACCGACCTACAGTCGAGTGCTGCTCAAGCTGTCCGGGGACGCGTTCGCTCCGCCGGGCCGGGACTTCGGTATCTCCGAGGAGTCCGTGGAACTTCTGGCCCGCCAGCTGGCCGACGTCCTGACGCTCGGCGTGGAGCCCGCGGTCGTGGTCGGCGGGGGGAATATCTTCCGTGGTCGGGACGCGCCGAGCATGGACCGGGCCCGAGCCGACTACGTCGGCATGCTGGGCACGGTCATGAACGCGCTAGTGCTCCAGGATGCGCTGGAGCGGATCGGAGTCGTCACTCGGGTCCAGACCGCGATCGCCATGGCCCAGATCGCCGAGCCCTATATCCCTCGGAAGGCCATGCGGCACCTGGAGAAGAGACGGGTGGTGATCTTCGCCGCGGGGCTCGGCCGGCCGTTCTTCTCGACGGACACCACCGCGGCCCAGATCGCGCTGGAGATCCATGCCCAGGCCATCCTCAAGGGCACAGGGGTCGACGGGGTCTACGACGCCGATCCCCGCGACAATCCGAATGCGGTTCGGTTCGAAGACCTCGAGTACATCGAGGTGCTGAAGCGTGGCCTCCAGGTGATGGACGCCACCGCGATCTCGCTGTGCATGGACAACGAGCTGCCGATCATCGTGTTCAACTTCCGACAGGAAGGCAACATCCGACGGGCGGTCCAGGGCGAGCCGATCGGGACGCTGGTTCACTCGGGGAGGCCGACGTGACGTCCGACGGCACGCTCAAGGAGGCCGATCACAAGATGAGGCGGGCGGTGGAAGTAACCCGAGAGGAGCTGACATCCGTTCGCACCGGCCGGGCATCTCCGGCGATCCTCAACCGCGTCTCCGTCGACTACTACGGGACAGCGACGCCGATCAACCAGCTGGCCTCGTTCTCGGTGCCCGAACCGCGCCTCCTGGTGATCCAGCCCTTCGACCGGAACGCCATGGCGGCCATGGAGAAGGCCATCATGCAGTCGGATCTCGGGCTGAGCCCGTCGAATGACGGGAACGTCATACGCCTGGCCTTCCCCCCGCTCACCGAGGAGCGGCGCAAGGAGATGATCCGGCTGGTTCGGGAGCGGGCGGAGGAGGGCCGGGTCTCGGTGCGGAACGTTCGTCGCCACTCGATGCACGACCTGGAACGGCTAAAGAAGGACGCCGAGATCTCCGAGGACGACCTCAACCGGTCGGAGAAGGAGCTGCAGAAGCTGACCGACCGCCACGTCGGGGAGATCGATGATCTCCTGGCGCACAAGGAGAAGGAGCTGATGGAGGTCTGATGGCCGGTCCCGAGGATCAGCGGCGCGGGCCCGAGGACGAGGATCTGTTCGAGGATCTCGATCAGTTCTTCGCTCCGCTCGACGAGACCGAGGGACCGGAGGAAGGGGGGACCCCGGACCGGCCGACCGTCCCGGAGCCACCCTCCCGGGAGGCCGAGGGATCGGTCGAGGAGTGGGACCTGGAGATCGATGTGCCCGAGGAAGAGGAGCTCTTGGCGGAACCTCCCGCGGGAGACCGGCCCCGGCCGGTGGCCCCGGAGGGCCCCGGGGAGGCAACCGAGGAGCACCCGGAGGCGGCCGAGGAGCAGCCAAAGGCGGCCGAGCCACCGCCTCCGCAGGAACCGGTCGCCGAGGCGCCAGCCCCCGAGATGCCGCCCGAGACGGCCATGGGCGCCGCCCCAGACGACCGCGACGATCTGGAGTGGGATGAGATGCGGGACGAGGCCCTGGCTGCGGGGGAGGGGCCCGACGAGGAAGCCGTGGCAGGGGAGACGTCGGGAGAGCGACTCTCCGCAGATGAACTCAGGACCAGCCCCCCCGAATACGAGGAGCTTCCGTCCGCCGACGGAGGTGAGGAGGAGGGGATCGAGGAGCCCGTCCTGTCCACCGAGGATCTGTTCGAAGAGGCGCCCGCCGGCCCGACCGATGTCGACGCGGTGGGGGAAGAACCGGGCCCCACAGAAGAGAAGCCGGAGGCCGAGGCCATCGAGGCCGCCGCGGACCACTTCGCCAATGGGCTCCGCGGATCTCCCGGCGAGGTCGAGCGCGAGCTCCTGGCCGACCTTGAGTCGGTCCCCGACCAGACCGTGACCATCGAGTCAGGCCCGCCGCCGGCGGCCCCCCCTCCTCCCACGTGGCAGGAGGGGGCGGAGACGACGGAGGAACCGGCTGAGGGGGCACCCGCCCGACCGTCGCCCGGACGGAACCTGGTGGCGGCCGCCCTCTCGGGCATCGTCCTGGCCATCGCGGTGATCGTCCTCCTGGTGATCGACAAGGGTCCGTTCGCCGTGTTCGCCGCCATCGTCATCCTCCTGGGTCAGGCCGAGCTGTACGCGGTCATGAGGACCCGACGGCTCCAGCCCGCTACCCTGCTGGGGCTGGTCTGTGGTGCGCTGATGTTGGCCGGGGCCTATCTCCACGGTCCCGCGGCGGTCCTGTTCGGGCTGGTGTTGGCGACGGCGCTGACCGTGCTGTGGTACATGGCCGCTCCGGGCGGGGCTCGACGGAACGTCGCTGTCAACGCAGGGGCCACGCTCCTGGGCGCGGCCTACGTCCCGTTCCTGGCCTCCTTCGCTCTCCTCCTCCTGGCCTTTCCCGGTGACCTCGGACGCAACATTTTCTTGATCGTCCTGGGGCTGACCGTTCTGTACGACGTCATCGCCTATGCCGTGGGGACGCTGTGGGGGAACCGGCCGCTCGCCCCGACGATCAGTCCGAACAAGTCCTGGGAAGGGGTGATCGGGGCGACCCTGGGGGTCCTGATCGTGGCACTCTCCATCGTCCCCGCGTTCGAGCCGTTCACGGGCTCCCGAGCTGTCGGACTGGCCCTGGTGATCGCACTCACGGCGCCCCTCGGTGACCTGGCGGAGTCGGCCCTCAAGAGAGATCTGGGCGTGAAGGACATGGGAACGATCCTCCCCGGGCACGGCGGCATCCTGGACCGGATCGACGCGATCCTGTTCACTGCCCCGGCCGCCTACTACTTCCTCCAGCTGTCGTTCTGAGGCGACGCGGTCCGTCCCGCTCGGTCCCCGACGTTGCCCCGGGGAGCGGGTACATTGGACGGGATGCGCAGGCTGGTGATCCTCGGCTCGACCGGATCTGTCGGAACCCAGGCCCTGGACGTCGTTCGCCGCAACCGAGACCGGTTCGAGGTGGTCGGCCTGGCTGCCGCCCAGAGCCACGAGCTCCTGGTGGGGCAGATCCGGGAGTTCCTGCCCCCAGTGGTGGCCGTGAGCGACGCGGCCGCGGCGGAGGATCTCTCCGAGGCGCTGGCCGGGCTGCGGGGCATCGAGGTCGTGGTCGGGCCGGATGCTGCCGAGCGGCTGGCTCGGGATTCCGAGGCCGACGTGGTGCTGAACGCGATGGTCGGGGCGTCCGGCCTTCCTCCGACCCTGGCGGCCCTCCAGTCGGGCAAGGTCCTGGCCCTGGCCAACAAGGAGAGCCTGATCGTCGGCGGCGAGCTGGTCATGGACTTGGTCAAGGGGGAGCCGGACCGGCTCATCCCGGTGGACTCCGAGCATGCGGCCCTGGCCCAGTGCCTCCGGGGGGAACGCCGGGAGGACCTGCGGCGGGTGGTGATCACCGCCTCCGGTGGGCCGTTCCGGGGGTGGAGCGGAGACGAGCTCGACCGGGCCTCGGTGAAGGAGGCCTTGGCTCATCCCACCTGGCGGATGGGCCCGAAGATCACCATCGACTCGGCCACTCTGATGAACAAGGGCTTCGAGGTCATCGAGGCGCACTACCTGTTCGGGCTGGCGTACTCCGAGATCGACGTGGTCGTGCACCCGGAGAGCGTTGTCCACGGCATCGCCGAGTTCCGGGACGGCAGCATGATCGCCCAGCTCTCGAAGCCGGACATGCGTCTTCCGATCCAACTGGCCCTGGCGTATCCGGATCGGCTTCCGACCGGCATCGGACGGCTGGACCTGGCCGCGGCGGGACGGCTGAGCTTCGAGCCGCTCGACCGGAGTGCCTTCCCCGCGCTGGACCTGGCGTACCGAGCCGGGAACCTGGGGGGCACCTATCCCGCGGTCATGAACGCCGCCAACGAGGTCGCGGTCAGGGCCTTCCTGGAGGGGCGGATCCGCCTCACCGAGATTGTGGATATCGCCGTCCGGGTGGTGGACGAGCATGAGCCCGCACCGGTCGTGTCGGCGGTCAGCCTTGAGCGAGCGGACGGCTGGTCCCGCGAACGGGCCGACGCGCTGATCGCGTCCCGGTGATCTCCGGCAGAGCGGCCTGACATGGCGCTCGGGATCCTGATCTTCGTGGCCGGGATCTTCGTGATGATCCTGGTGCACGAGCTGGGGCACTTCGTGACCGCGAAGCGGTTCGGGATCAAGGTCGAGGAGTTCTTCGTCGGATTCGGTCCGCGCCTGTGGTCCACCCGGAGCGGCGAGACGGAGTACGGGCTCAAGGCCGTGCCCCTCGGCGGATACGTACGCATCGCCGGCATGAACCCGCTCCAGGAACCGGCGCCCGAGGATCGGGGTCGTCTGTTCGGCGACAAGCCCGCCTGGCAGCGGGCCATCGTCCTGGTTTCCGGGGCCATCACGCACTTCGTGCTGGCTTTCCTCCTGCTGGTGTCCTTCTTCTGGGTCGTGGGCGTGCCGATCTTCGGCGGCGCCCAGGTGGTCGGCGTGTCGAGGGAGCTCGAAGGCCGTCCCTCGCCGGCCAGCCGGGCGGATCTCCGACCGGGGGATCGGTTCGTACGGTTCGACGGGCGGCCCGTGGACGATTACCAGCGATTCCTGGCGTACATCGACGCCCATGCCGGGGAACCGATCGAGCTAATGGTGCAGCGTGACGACCGGCAGATCCCCATTCGGGTCACGCCCACGGAGGTTCGCGACGGCAAGGAGCTGGTCGGACGGCTGGGGATCATCGTCTCCCAGGCGGTGGTCGGCAGGGACCGGGCCGGACCGATCGAGGGCGTGGCCGATGCCGGCCGGGCCATGGGCCAGCTGGCCGTGGGATCGTTCCGAGCCATGGGACAGGTGTTCGGTCCCGAGGGCGTCTCCCGGGTGGCCCAGCTCCTGACTGGCGAGCGCGATCGGAGCGTGGACGACCCGGTCGGGGTGATCGGGGCCGCTCGGGTATCCGGCCAGGCCGTGGCGGCGGGCCAGGCCGAGGTGTTCTTCTCGCTGTTCGCCTTCTTCAACGTGTTCGTGGGGATCCTGAACCTTCTCCCGCTGCCGCCCCTCGACGGGGGACACCTGGCGGTGCTGGGCGTCGAGCGGGTGACCGGCTGGCGGATCGACCAACGGAAGCTGATCCCGATCACGGCCCTGGTGGCCGGGTTCCTCCTGCTGTTCACGGTGTCGCTGGTGTACCTCGACGTGGTCCGGCCGATCCCGAACCCCTTCCAGTAACCTGGAGTTCGTGAAGGCTGAACGTCGCCGGTCGCGCCAGGTTCGTGTGGGCTGGGTCGAGGTGGGAGGCGACGCCCCGATCCGGGTCCAGTCGATGACCACCACGAAGACGGCCGACGTCAACGCTACGCTCCAGCAGATGGCCGCGCTGGTCGCGGCGGGATGCGAGATCGTGCGGGTCGCCGTCCCCCACTGGGAGGACGCCGAGGCGCTCAAGCCGATCGCCGAGCATGCCACCATCCCCGTGATCGCCGACATCCACTTCCAGTGGAAGTACGCTATGGCCGCCCTGGAGGCCGGGATCCACGGCCTCCGCATCAACCCGGGCAACATCAAGTACCAGGACAAGGTTCGTCTGATCGCCCGGGAGGCCAAGGCCCGTGGCGTGCCCATCAGGATCGGCGTCAACGCCGGGTCGCTGGAGAAGCCGCTGCTGGAGAGGTACGGCCGTCCCTCCGCCGAGGCGCTCGTCCAGTCGGCCCTGAACGAGGTCCGCATCCTGGAAGACGAGGACTTCACCGACATCAAGATCTCGGTGAAGCACTCGAACGCGGCGGAGATGATCGCCGCCTACCGGATGCTCGCCGAGCGATGCGACTACCCGCTCCACCTCGGGGTCACCGAGGCCGGCCCGACTCCAGCCGGAGCCGTGAAGTCGGCTGTGGGGATCGGGACGCTCCTGGCCGAAGGGATCGGCGACACCATCCGGGTCTCGCTGACCGATGACCCGGTCGAGGAGGTCAAGACCGGGATCTGGATCCTCCAATCGCTGGGCCTTCGGAAGCGCGGCCTCGACCTGGTGGCCTGCCCATCCTGTGGTCGGGCCGAGGTCGACGTGCTTGGGCTGACCAAGCAGGTCAACGAAGCGCTGGAACGTGAAGGGATCAAGGCCCCGATACGGGTCGCGGTGATGGGATGTGTGGTGAACGGCCCCGGCGAGGCCCGGGAGGCCGACCTCGGCATCGCCGCCGGGAAGGGATATGGGCAGCTGATCGTCGAGGGCCGGGTCCAAGAGAACAGGATCCCCGAGGATCGGTTCGTGGAGGTCCTGGTCGAGGAGGCGAGGAAGCTCGCCGCCGAACGCGACGCCCACCCGACCGAGGCGTGAACCCGAGGAGGGGGCCTCGCGGGACCCCCTCCCCAGGATCTCCGTCTGCGTCTAGCCGAACAGCCGCTCCTGTAGCTGAGGGTTGTCGCGGTCGAGCGTCGCCGCGCCGGCCACCGACGGGTGGTCCAGCGAGAACACGTCCAACCCGCGGTTGATGTCGTTGGCGAAGATGAAGCCGTTGTGCCAGTACGACGACCACGTGGAGGCGTGGACGGGCTCGACGGCCTCGTAGAAGCCGATCTCCACGGGGCTGGCCGGGTTGGTCACGTCGGCCACTGTGGTGCCGCCGTGATACGCCGCCGAGACCAGGATGTCCCGATCGACCCCTGGCACGAAGTTGTAGTTGTGCATCGTGCAGTGATCGGCCTCGGGGAAGAACCGGGGCAGCTTGTAGCTGCCGAGCTGCGCGCCGGTCGACACGTCGTAGATCCAGATCGCGCCGGTCTCGGGGTAGTCCTGCTCGCGACACCGTCCGATCACACCGCCGCCGGCCTCGTCTCCGAAGGCCACCCGGTCGCCGTCCCAGGTGAAGGAGGACGAGTGCCACGCCTTGACCTGCGGGGTGGTGAACCTCCGGATCAGCTGGGGGCTGTCGATGTCACTGATGTCCCACAGCTGGCCCTCGCTGAGGCAGGCGGCGGCCGCCAGCCTCAACGGCTTCAGGACCGTGATGTCGTGGCAGCCGCTCGTGTCAAGCAGGGAGCCTGGAGGAAGCAGGTCGTCGAGCTCCAGCCGGCTGGCGTCGAAGACGGGCACGTCGACCTCCGGCTCGGCCACGACCTCGGCCTTCTCCGGGTTCTTCAGGCTGACGTGGATCACCGAGATCTTGCCGTGGAACTGCTGGCAGTTCGGGCCGATGTTGGCGGGGGTCAGCCCGTAGGACGACACGTAGATGAACAGGCTCTGCCTTCCCGCCGGGACCAGGGTGTGCGTGTGGGAACCGCAGTCCGTGCGCACCGCCGCGATCTGCGCCGGCGCCGCGGGGTCACTCACATCGAAGATCCGGACCCCCTCCCAGGCGGTGGGGTTGGCCGCCGTCGTGCCCGCCGACGCACACGTGTCGTTCGTCCGGGGCGCATCGACCGAGGCGAAGGCAAGGTCGTCCCACACCGAGACGTCGAACTGACTTCCGGGGCACGGCGTGAACGAGACGGGTGTCGGGTTCGTCGGATCGGAGATGTCCACCACGCGAAGCCCGGTGTACGTCCCGACATAGGCGTAGTCGCCCTGGAAGGCCAGGTCGGACTGGGTGGCCGCGTCGACCTTGGGCAGCAGGGCCTCCAAGGTCATGTTGGCGCTGTGGACATCCGCGTTGTGGCTGGCGGACGCCGGGACCCCCGATGCGGCCAGGGCCATGACGCCCAGGACCGGGGCCAGGAACCGGAACCATCGTCTGCTCATGTCTCCTCCTCCTCCACGTGGGGCCCCCGAGCCTACCCTCCCGGCGTATCGGCCGTCGAGTTCGAAATGACCCGATCATGCCGGCATGATCGGAGTTGGTTCAGAAGGACACAACCGGGGGCGGCTAGCCCTCCTGAGCCGTCAGCAACCGGCCGTAGCCGGCGCTCCACCGCCACCACAGCTGGAAGGCGACGACCATGGCATCGACCCGGGCCGCGGACGGTTCGTGGCCACTAGTACGCCTGGGCCCAGGCCGCTTCCTCGGCCGCCGGCTGACCGCACACGATGCACGATCCGTGGACCGGCTCCGGATCGAGGGGCAGGAATCGGATGGTGGCCTTGGTCTCTGCCTTAACCTTCGCCTCACATTCCTCCGAGCCGCACCATCCGCCGACCATGAACCCGCCCGGGTCGTCGAGGAGCGCCGCCATCTCGGCCAGGTCCTTCGGCCGGAACGTGTGTCGCTCTCGGAACTCCCGGGCTTGATCCAGAAGGCCCACCTGGGACTCCCGGAGCAGCTCTCCGATCCGCCCCGGCAGCGACGCCGTCGGAACCTCCTCCTTCTCACCGGTGAGTCGAGGGACGGCGGTCACTCGGTCGGTGTCGAGGTCACGAGGACCGATCTCCAACCTGACCGGGACGCCCCGAAGCTCCCACTCGTTGAACTTGAACCCCGGACGGACGTCCTCCCGTTCGTCCACCCGGACCCGGTGAGACGCCAGGTCTGCGGCCACCCGGCCCGCGGCAGCGAGGACCCGGTCGCGCTCCTGGTCGGTGCGGAAGATCGGGACCACCACCACCTGGACCGGCGCCAGGGCCGGCGGCAGTCGGAGCCCTCGGTCGTCGCCGTGGGCCATGATCACCCCGCCTACCAGCCGGGTGGTGACCCCCCACGATGTGGCGTAGGGGTGGTCCAGGTCCCCGGTCCTGGTCTGGAACTGGACGCCGTACGCCCGGGCGAAGTTCTGGCCCAGGTAGTGGGAAGTCCCGGCCTGAAGCGCCTTGCGGTCGCGCATCAGAGCCTCCAGCGTCAACGTCTCCACGGCCCCGGGGAAGCGCTCGGCGGCGGTCTTCCGGCCGACGTGCACCGGCATGGCCAGCACGTTCTCCACGGCGTCGCGATAGATGTCCAGGAGCGCCGTGCGGGCCTCGGCGATCGCCTCATCGGCGGTCTCGTGCGCCGTATGGCCCTCCTGCCAAAGGAACTCGGTGGTCCGGAGGAAGAGACGCGGGCGGAGCTCCCACCGGACCACGTTGGCCCACTGGTTGTAGAGGAGGGGAAGGTCCCGGTGCGACTGGATCCATCTGCTGTAGGTCTGCCAGATGATGGTCTCCGACGTCGGCCGCACGACGAGGGGCTCCTCGAGCTCTTGGCCGCCGGCGTGGGTGACCACGGCCACCTCCGGGCTGAAGCCCTCGACGTGCTCGGCCTCCCTTTCCAGGAGCTTGTACGGAAAGAACAGCGGGAAGTACAGGTTCTGGTGACCGGTGGCCTTGATGCGATCGTCGACCGCCCGCTGGATCGCCTCCCAGATCGCGTAGCCGTAGGGACGGATTACCATGGTTCCCCTGGCCAGTGACGGCTCGGCTAGCTGGGCCTGCTTCACCACTTCCTGGTACCAGCCGGGAAAGTCGTCACGCTGCCGGGGGAGGGCCATGTCGAGCAGGATAGCGTGCTACCGTCCGGCCATGGCCGGGAAGGTCCCCGTTGAATTCCAACGGTTCGCCATGCTGCACCAGGACGTCGAGGCCGTGATCCAGCGGTGCGGCCTTCGCACGGTCGACTGCCTCCTGATCGACGTCGCCGGTAACTGGACGCGCGCGGTCTTCCCCTCGAAGGAGGTCGCCGAGGAGGCCTGCCGCGACCTGGAGGTCAGGGTCCACGAGAGATGGGACGACGCCCGCCTGGCTCACCGGATGAACCGGCGGGACCATTGGGGGGAGCCCGGCGGGCAGCGCCGGGCCCTCTAGCAGGTCACGCGAGCGCTATACTCTTCACTGGAGACGAGGCACGACCCGAGTGGGCGGGGGCCCACTTTTTTTTCGGGATGGAGCGAGACATCGAGACGATGGTGGCACCGGTGATCGAGGCCGCGGGCCTCGAGCTGGTGGAGGTGACGTTCCGACGCGAGGCGGGGGGAAAGGTTCTCCGCCTCACCGTCGATCGCCAGGACGGGGTCGACCTCGACACGATCGCCCAGACCAGCGAGCGGGTCTCCCGGCGGCTCGACGTAGAGGGATTCGATCCCGGGCCGTACCGGTTGGAACTCTCCTCGCCAGGAGTGGAGCGGCGGCTTCGGCGGCCGGCCGACTTTGTCCGCAGGGTGGGACAGCGGGTTGAAGTTCGGATCGGGGACGACGTGGTGGTCGTGGGGACGGTGACGTCGGCAGACGAGGACGAGGTGACCATCGGGACTGAGGACGGTGAGCGGACGTTCGGATACGACGCGATCGCATCGGCCCGGACGGTGGTGGATTGGGACGAGGAGCTGAAGAGGAGCAAGCGGTGAGCGCGGAGCTGGTCCAAGCCCTGCGAGAGCTGGAGCGGGAGAAGGGAATCTCTTTCGAGACGATCCTTCGGGGGCTGGAGGAGGCCCTGGCCTCGGCGTACAAGTCGGCCATGCACCTCCCGGAGGAGGAGGCCGAGCAGGAGGACGTCCGGGTCACGCTCGATCCGGAGAGCGGCGACATGCGGGCCTTCCTCCGGCAGCTCGACGAGGAGGGGAATGTCACGTCGGAGGAGGAGGTCGAGCTCACCGCGGACTTCACCGGCCGGATCGCCGCCCAGACCGCGAAGCAGGTCATCCTCCAGAAGCTCCGCGACGCCGAGCGGGAGATCACCTACGAGGAGTTCGCCGGCCGAGAGGGAGACGTGGTCACGGGGATCGTCCAGCAGGACTCCCACCGGTACGCCATCCTGGACCTGGGCAAGGTGGAGGCCCTCCTGCCGTTCCAGGAGAAGACGCCCTCCGAGTCGTACCGGCACGGCGAGCGTCTCAAGGCGTACATCGTCGAGGTTCGCCGAACCAGCAAGGGTCCGCAGATCGTCGTGTCCCGGACCCACCCCGAGCTGCTGAAAAAGCTCTTCGAGATGGAGGTACCCGAGATCGCCGACCGGATGGTGGAGATCAAGGCCGTGGCCCGGGAGCCGGGTCATCGATCGAAGATCGCCGTGTCATCGAACGAGCCCGGGGTCGATCCGGTCGGGGCCTGTGTCGGGGCGAAGGGCTCGCGGGTTCGTATGGTCGTGAACGAGCTCCGCGGGGAGAAGATCGACGTGGTCGAGTGGTCCGATGACCCCTCCCGGTTCGTGGCCAAGGCCCTGGCCCCGGCCTCGGTGAAGGAGGTTCGCATCGATCAGGACACTCAGACTGCGCTGGTCATCGTGCCCGATTACCAGCTGTCGTTGGCCATCGGAAAGGAGGGTCAGAACGCCCGCCTGGCCGCTCGGCTGACCGGATGGCGGATTGACATCAAGAGCGAGAGCCAGTTCGCCGAGGAGCAGGCGGCAGCTCGCTCGCAGGCGGCATCGCCCTCGCCTTCGGTCACAACAGGTGTGGCCTCCGGCGAGGCCTCCGCCGGACCGGTCGAGCCGGAGACGACGCCTCTCGTCGCCGAAGGCGGATCCGGCGGCCCGGATGTGGGGACGCGACAGTGCAGGGCCGTGCTGGCCAGCGGAGAGCGGTGCGCGAACGCGGCCCGGCCAGGGTCCGACTACTGCGGGATCGCCGCCCATCAGAAGCAGGGCCAACAGGCCCCCCAGCCGGAGGGGACCCAGGCCTGACCGGCCCGGAGCGGTCCTGCGCGGTCTGTCGAACCCGCCGGCCGAAGGAGGAACTGATCCGTATCGTTCGTTCGCCATCCGGAAGGATCGGCGTCGACGGGTCCGGGCGAGCCCCGGGAAGAGGCGCCTACGTGTGCCGCCGAACAGGATGCGTCCGGGCGATCGGTCGGAAGGGGGTCGTGGCCCGGGCCCTCCGATCGACGCTGCGACCGGAGGATTTGGCTACCCTACGGGGGGACCTCGAGAGGGAGATGGCGTGAGGATCCACGAGCTGGCCAAGGAGCTCGGAACCAAGAGCAAAGATCTGGTTCAGGCCCTGGAACAGATGGGCTATGCGGGCCTGACCGCGTCCTCCAGCGTGCCGGATGAAGCCGTTCCCCGGCTCAGGGCCTCGGGGGGAAAAGCCGTGTCTGCCGGGAAGCCCCGAGTCGTGACCGAGGAACCGCTTCCCACCCGTCGCCGCCCTCGGACCACAGAGGCTCAGCAGGCCGCTCCCGCTCAGACACCGACCGGTGATGGCCAGCCGGCCTCCCAACCGGCGGCGGAGGAGGCGCTGGCCCCCGCACCGGTTCCGGCAGAGCCCGAGGGCAGGACGGTTCGCATCTCCCGGGGGAGCACCGTCAAGGACGTGGCGGAGCGGATCGGAATCGGTGCCACGGACCTGATCAAAAAGCTCTTCGAGGCCGGGGAGATGGTGACGATCACCCAGTCTCTGTCCGACGACGCGATCGAGCTGCTCGTCCGGTCCCACGGCGCGGAGCCGGAGATCGTGGCGCCGGAGGAGGATGAGGAGCCGGAACCGGAGGCTGAGGAGGTCGATCCTGCCCGGCTCCGACCCCGACCGCCGGTGGTGACGGTGATGGGGCATGTCGACCACGGGAAGACGCTGCTCCTCGACGCGATCCGCGAGTCGGACGTGGTGTCCGGCGAAGCGGGTGGGATCACGCAGCACATCGGGGCCTACCAGGTCCACCAGAACGGGAACGTGGTCACGTTCATCGACACGCCGGGTCACGAGGCCTTCACAGCCATGCGGGCCCGCGGCGCGCAGGTCACGGACATCGCCGTGCTGGTGGTTGCCGCGGACGACGGAGTGATGCCCCAGACGGTCGAGGCGATCGACCACGCCCGGGCCGCCGGGGTGCCGATCGTCGTGGCCGTGAACAAGGTCGACAAACCAGAGGCCGATCCGATGCGGGTTCGGCAGCAGCTGGCGGAGCAGGGCATCCAGACCTCGGAGTGGGGCGGTGACTTCGAGTTCGTCGACGTCTCGGCGAAGACCGGCCAGAACTTGGACAAGCTCCTGGAGACGATCCTCCTGGTGGCCGAACTACAGGAGCTGAAGGCAGACCCCGAGACGGCGGCCCGGGGCGTGGCCATCGAAGCTCACCTGGACAAGGGTCGCGGCCCGGTGGCCACGGTCCTGGTCCAGCGGGGGACGCTCCGGAACGGCGACGCCATCGTCTGTGGCGCGGCGTACGGCCGGGTCCGGGCGATGCTCGACGAGCACGGTGAGACCATCGAGGAGGCCCCGCCGGGGCGGCCGGTCCTGGTGCTCGGATGGTCCAGGGTTCCTGAGGCGGGCGACGATTTCCGGGTTGTGGCGGACGAGA
>DASQTB010000030.1:0-3043 GCA_035642095.1 Actinomycetota bacterium
GGCCCCCGCCGGGGCGTGGGTCGTCCTGCCGCCGGTCCCACCGGACGGTGGCCCCGCGATCCTGCTGATCCAGAATCCGGAGGCCGCCCCGGCCCAGGTCGAGGTCACCGCGCTGGGTCCCGAGGGGCCCGGCCAGGTGCAGACCGTCACGGTCGCTCCCCGAACGACGGCCCGGCTTGATCTTCCCCAACCTGCGGCGGCGACCGTTCGAGCCACCCGGGGCCTCGTGGTGCCGGCCGCGGCCGCGCTCGGACATCGAACGTACGCGATAGCGGTCGGCGTCCCGGTCCAGAGTGTCCCCGAACCGTCCCATTGACTGAATCGTCATACTGGGTAACATTCCGTCAAGAGTGTGAGCAGGCACAGGCGACACGCGCGGCCCCGGCGAACACGGATACTCGGAAGCGCTCGGGTAACGGTTCCCATCGTGCTCGGGGCGGTCCTCCTCCTGGGTGGAGGAGCGTACGCGGCGTACCGGTACGACGCGGCCACGGCCGATCGGCTGCTGCCCGGCGTCCGGATCGCCGGCATCGAGGTAGGGGGCATGGCCCGCCAGGAGGCGCTGTCGGCGCTGGACGGCCAGGTCGACGCCGAGCTGGACCGGCAGATCCAGGTGGTGGCCCGGGGACAGACCTGGACCATCACCCCTCGGGAGCTGAGCGCCACGGCCAACGCCGAGGTGCTGGTCGACCGGGCTCTGGCCCTCAACGAGGACTACACCTGGCCTGAGCGGGTATTCCGCCGCGTGTTCGATCGGCCCGTCGACTACTCGACCGAGCTCCGGGTGCGCCGAGACGGGGAGAGCCTGAAGGTCTTCATCGACGGAGTGGCCGAGGAGGTCAGTGTCAGCCCGTCGAACGCGTCGGTGGATTATGAGAACGGGGAGCTCGTGCTCCGCCGGCCGGAGATGGGATGGTCGCTCCCGGAGACCGACGCCCGCAGGATCCTCCGTCAAGCGATCACCGGCCAGGCCGCCACCGTAGAACTGGCCCTCGATCGGTTGGAGCCCGAGGTCGGGAAGGGCGACCTGGGCCACACCATCGTGGTCGATCTCTCCGAGCTCCAGCTCCATCTGTACGACGGCCTCCGGGAGGTCAAGAGCTACCCAGTGGCCGCCGGTTCGCCGACCTATCCCACCCCGCAGGGCGAGTGGACGATCTGGCAGAAGGTGGAGAACCCCGTTTGGGTGAACCCCGCTCCCGACGGCTGGGGAGCGAGCCTTCCGGCGACGATCTCGGGTGGTCCCGGCAACCCCCTGGGAACCCGCGCCCTGTACCTCGATGCCCCGGGGATCCGGATCCACGGCACCTCGGCCTCCTACTCGATCGGGAGCTACGCCTCTCACGGGTGCATCCGGATGTTCATGGAAGACGTCGAGGAGCTGTACGAGATCGTCCCCGTGGGAACGACGGTCCACGTCGTTCCGTAGACGTTTCCCCGCCGCGGAAAGAGTGACAAGAATCCGCGCTGTGCTTGCGCGCCGGAGCGGCAGGGCATATGATGGTTTGGTACTCCGAAGAGGCACGAAGGGGCGACCCGGAAGGCCACTTCGGAGTACGCTTTTCGTCTCCTACTTGCGGGCGAGGAGGCCCCTATGGCGGCCTCCTCATTTGCGTTTTCGCCCGACATTTGGAGCTGGATTGGGTTCTTAGGTAACGAAAGTGCTACCCAAGGACCCGGCGTCCAGACTCTGGTCCTTGATCCACCGGACCATCTTGCGAATGACAGGGGTGTCATTTAGGGTGAGCGCATCGTGAGGATCTGCGCGAAGCTCGGATGCGGTGAGCCGGCGGCGGCCACCGCCGCCCTGCGTTATCGGGACCGGGTCCTGTGGATCGGGGATCTCCTTCCCGCTCGCGACCCGAACCTGTTCGACCTGTGCCTGGGCCACGCCGCTCGAACGACCGCGCCCTACGGGTGGCGGCGAGTCGACGGGCGAACGCCGGCCGTTCCCGCGGCCCCCGGAGGAGCCTGATCCCACGGGGGGACGGTCTTGGGTACGCTCGTACCCAAGATGACCCTCGATCATGATCTCCTCCGCCGCATCCGACTGCTCGATGAGCACGACCTCCGCAGGCTCCTGATCTTCGCCCGGGGCCTCCTGGTAGCCCGGCACGGCGTCGAGAGAGACGAGCCGGACCGCCGGGGCAAGGTCACCTACCGGCAGGAGCACGTCCGGTGCGGGCGCCACGGGTGCTCGCGGTGTCCCCACGGGCCTTACTGGTATGCCTACTGGCGAGAGGGCGGGCGGCTCCGGTCCCGGTACATCGGGAAGCGCCTGCCGGATTGAAACGGGTGATCCTCCGACCCCCGGGGGCGGGGGTAACTAGTCCATCCTGACCAGGGTAGATGGCACTCCTGGGCCATGTTCCGGTCGTGGGCCGGATGCCGAATCAAGAGACATGAGCACCCGCACCCAAAGCGGTTGCACCGCCTGCGGCTCCTCCGAGCTGCTGTCGGTGGCGTTCACCATGGCCGATGGTCCGGTCCGCTTCTGGACCTGCTTGATGTGTGAGGCCACGAGCTGGGAGCGTGGGGGCGCCCCGATGAATCGGGACGCGGCTCTGGCCCACCTGCCTCGTCGCTGAGCCGCCCTCCCTCCGGGCCGCCCGAGGGGGGCGACCCCCCGCGGGATAGAATCCGCGGCGTGAAGCCCCTGGCGCCGATCTTCAAGGCCTACGACGTCCGGGGCACCGTCCCCGAACAGATCGACGAAGAGGTCAGTCGACGCATCGGCGACGCCTTCGCCGTGTACACGAGAGCCCCTCGCATCGTGCTTGGGCGGGACAGCCGGCTGTCGTCGCCGGCGCTGGCTGCAGCGTTCGCCGAAGGCGCCACGGCCCGGGGGGCGGATGTGCTCGACATCGGCCTGGCCACCACCGACATGCTGTACTTCGGTTCGGGGATGCTCGAGCTTCCCGGGGCGATGTTCACCGCCAGCCACAACCCTCCTCAGTGGAACGGGGTGAAGCTGTGCCGTGCGGGCGCCGCGCCGGTCGGGGAGGACAGCGGGCTCGGGGACGTCCTCCGGCTGGCGGAGGCG
>DASQTB010000031.1:0-29333 GCA_035642095.1 Actinomycetota bacterium
CAGCGCCACGGCGGCGGGATCCTCCGACGCCGGACGGTCCTCCACGACTCCCGCCCCCAGGGCCCGGCCCCAGATGTCCTCGCCCCGCTCCGTGCGAACGATGGTCAGGGTCCATCCATCGGTTTGACCGAGGCCGCCGAACGAGATGTCTGCGTGCTCGGCGGCGAAGTCGGGACACTTCAAGCAGCCGGGGCGGGTATGGGCCTGCGCCTTCTTCAGCGAGTAGGTGTGCTCCTCCCCATCGCGGGTGTAGAAGAGGAGCTTGCCCTTCACGTTGACCCGGACGATGTCGTCGAGGGCCAGGCCGAGCTCGTTCTGGGCGATCTCGACCATGACCCCCTCGTACGTGAACGACTTGGAGCACAGCAGGCCGAGGGTCCAGGCGATCTTTCGCCTCCACTTGTTGACCCGGTGGGCTTCGAGCGCGCCCGTCACGCTGGCCTGGCAGGACATCCCCACCAGGGCCACCTGCTTCAGCCCGAGCTCGTTCGCTCGCAGGAGCGCAAGCGGATTCGCCGAGTATGTGTACCGCGACCCCGCCGTGGCCAGGACCTCCTCGGGGGTGGTCACCACCGCCGGTTCCGCGTCCCAGGACCGTTCCTCGGAGAGCTGGGAGGTCAGGGCGCCGTCGATCTCTCCCGTGGTCAGGCCCCAGATGAGCAGGGAGGAGACGACGCCCCCATCCTGCCCGTAGATCAGCTCCGGGCCGGTGGAGCGAGCCAGCCGAATGTCCCGGGCGATGCCTGCCACCTCCTCCGGCAGACGGGTCCGGCCAAAGAACAGCCGCTCGATCTCCGGTTCCCAGTCGCGGAACCGGGGACAGGCTCGAGTACACAGATCGCACCCGCGGTCGCCGTGGGCACAGTGGTCCGGAGGTCCTTCCTCCAGCTGAACCGGGACGTCGTTCTCGTAGCCCAGGACGTTGAACGGACAGACCACCACACAGGCGGAGCAGCCGGTGCACAGCCCCGTGGCCACGACCTCGTGATGGAGGTCCCGCCATTGGGTCTTGTCGGGGGCGACAGGCACGTGGTCGAGTATAGAGTGAACCCCTTCACTCGTCGCGACGAATCAGGCTCAGAAGACCCCCTCGTGGAGGTGGCGGGATGCGGCGATCGGACCGGAGTTCCTTTTTCCTTCCTCTGCTCCTGTCCCTCGTCCTGGCGGCTTCGGCCTGTGCAGAGGAAGCGCCGGAGGCAACGGCCGGGCAAGCCGAGGCCGAGGACGCGGAGGGCTCGGTCACGATCGCCGGGCGAGAGGCCACGGACCATGGTTCCGAGGATGTGGCCGGCCGCAACGAGGTCGAGGTGGAGGTGGACGACTTCTACTTCGGCCCCACCGTCCTGGAGGGCGACGCCGGGCAGACCTTGACGGTCACGCTGTTCAACGAGGGTGACGC
This sequence comes from Actinomycetota bacterium, assembly GCA_035642095.1. Lineage (GTDB taxonomy): Bacteria > Actinomycetota > UBA4738 > UBA4738 > CALAEC01 > DASQTB01. The sequence continues at coordinate 1,400 of DASQTB010000031.1, forward strand.
GCCCCACACGTTCACCGTCGACGAGCTCGACGTGGATGAGGAGCTGCAGCCGGGAGACGAGGGTGTCACCGCCGAGGTGACGTTCCCCGAGGCGGGTGCGCTCGTCTACTACTGCCGGTTCCACGTCGGGGGTGGGATGCTCGGTGGTCTCTCGGCCGGCGGAGATCTCTCCCCGGCATCGGGCGTGTCGGGTGGTGCCGGCGCCACCGAGGGTGAAGGGGACGCGGGCTCACAGCCCGGTGGCTACCCCGGCTATTAGGGATCGTTTCATCTCCGCGTGGCACCTCCTTTCGTCGGGCGGCGACGGCGGTGAGGACAACTCCGGCTCCACCGGCTCCGGCTGAATCCGGCGTGGGCGATCCGTTCACAGGGTAAGGAACGAACGAGCCCACTCGCGGAAAGGAGAGTCATGCCGGGACGGCGATGGACCGCGCTGCTCGTCGCTGCTGTGGTCTCCCTGGGGGTCGTGTCGACGGCCTGTGAAGCCCGGGTCGGAGACGACGGCGGTGAGATCGAGGTCGATCCGGGCGACGGGGGCGAGGACTAGGACAGACGATCTAGACGGAGAACGACTCGCCGCAGGCGCACTCGTGGGAGGTGTTCGGGTTCCTCACCTTGAGACCTCCTCCCAGGAGCGCGTCCGAGAAGTCCAGCGTCGAGCCCTGGACCAGCGGCGCGCTGCGGGGGTCGATCAGGACCCGGACCCCGTGCGCGGCGATGACGTTGTCGTCGGCGACGGGAGCGTCCTCCAATGAGAGCCGGTAGGAGAACCCGTCGCATCCGCCGGCGACGATGCGGAGCCGGAGACAGGCGTCCCGGCGTCCCTCCCTCTCGGCCATCGTCCGGACCCGGCGGGCCGCCGCCTCGGTGACGCTCAGGACGTCGGCGGTTCGAGTGGCGTCCATGTCGATTCTTATGGTACCAGGGGACCATGGATCTCGGTCTCACGGGACGGCGGGCCCTGGTGGCGGCAGCCAGTCGGGGCCTGGGGAAGGGATGCGCCATGTCGCTGGCCTCCGAGGGAGCCGCGGTGGCGATCTGCTCGCGAGACGGGGAGGCCATCGAGGCCGCTCGCGACGAGATCGCGGCGTCGACGGGAGCCACCGTGGCGGCCATCCGGGCGGACGTGTCGCGGGAGGATGACGCCCGGCGCTTCGTCCGGGAGGGGATCGAGACCCTGGGGGGCTGCGAGATCCTGGTGGCGAACGCCGGCGGGCCGCCCACGGGGCGGTTCGATGAGCTCGGTGACGACGATGTCCGTTCCGCCCTCGACCTCAACTTCTTCTCCACCCTGCGAATGGCTCGGGACGCCCTGCCGGCCATGCGTGAGGCCGGCTTCGGACGGATCATCGTGATCCTTTCCATCGCCGCCAAGCAGCCCATCTCCAACCTGGTCCTGTCGAACACCATCCGGGCCGGGCTGGCCGGCTGGGCCCGGACTCTGGCCGACGAGGTCGGCCCCAGCGGGATCACGGTCAACGGCATCCTCCCCGATGGAGTGCTCACCGACCGTGTCCGCTCGCTCCACGAGGACCGGGCCCGGCGAGAGGGGCGGTCGACCGACGAGGTGATCGCGGAGGTCGAGGCGGAGGTCCCGGTTCGACGGCTCGGGGACCCCAAGGAGGTCGGAGATCTGGTGGCCTTCCTGGCCTCGGAGCGGGCCGGCTACATCACCGGGACGTTCATCCAGGTCGATGGGGGCGGCTACCGCGGGTTGTTCTAGCCTCGCGAAGGGCCGCACGAGGGACCTACCTGCTCGACGAACCGTTATCCTGGCCGCCCAATGAAGGTCGCCCTCCGGGTCGCCGCCCTCTTCCTGATCCTGGCCGTCTCCCTGGCCGACCTGGTCTCCGTCGGGGCGGAAGGAGGGACAGCGGCACGGTCGGCCCGATCGAGGTCGCCGGGTCTCGATACGGTCCGGCTGGCTGTCCGTCAGGGACGGACGCCATCGTTCCAGAGCGACGTCACGGTCCGGCCGACCGCCTCGATGGGCCCCATCCCCGAAGGGGGATTCCACGCTATCCCCGGTCGCCCCGACATCGCACCTTCGGACACGACCGGGGCGGCCGGTGCTACCCACGTGGTCACGGCGGTCAACATCGATTACGCGGTCTACCCGAAGACCGCGGCGATGACCCCTCCCCCGGCGACGCCGCCGCTCGTCACCGGGACCCTGAGGTCGCTGTTTCCGGGCCTTCCCGGGGGGACGATCGTGTTCGATCCCAAGGTCGTGTACGACCCATATCACGGGCAGTTCGTGCTGGTGTTCCTGGCAGGGCACGGCCGACCGTTCGGACCGGGCGGTAACCAGTCGTGGATCCTGGTCGTGACCATCCCCGAAGGGTCGGCCGCCGACCAGGGCACGTGGTGCCGCCGGCGGCTTCGGGGTGACCAGGTGGCCAAGGATGGCGCTCAGTTCGCCGACTACCCGGGGCTGGGGTTCGATCGGAAGCGGGTCTACGTGACCACGAACCAGTTCTCGTTCAAGGGAATAAAGGCGTTCGAGTACGCCCAGATCGTGGCTCTTTGGAAGTCGGGCCTCTACCGCTGTGGACAGAAGGTGCGCCGCGAGGTGTTCGCCGGCGAGGAGACCAGGGACGGCACCCGCGATCGGGCCTTCACCATCCAGCCCGCCATCACCGAGGGAGCCACCGGGCGGACGCCGGAGTTTCTGGTGAGCTTCCAGGACAAGTCGTGCGGAAGCGGTTGCGGGAAGCGCCTCACGGTATGGCGAATCAAGAAGCGGCCAGGGGAAGGGCTCACACTGGCCCGCGATTCCATCGGTGTGGGGCGGACCCAGGTCGCGCCGCTCGGCACCCAGAAGGACGGGTCGCCGACCTGCTCGATCGTCCAACACTGCTGGGACGCGGGAGACCTCCGGTTGGTCACGGCGTTCTATGACGCCGCCCGAGACCGGCTGTACACGGCGCACGCCGTGAGACAGGACGTGGCACCCGGGGACGGCTACCTCGAGGCGGTGGTCCGATGGTACGAGGTCGACCCGTCTCCGATCACCCGCTCGGCGGTGACCCGGCGAGGAGACCTGGGGACATCCGGCCGCGACGGTGGCTGGGCCTCGGTCGTGACGGACGCCGCCGGCAACCTCTTCGTCAACTTCAACCGGGCGGGGGCTCCTGCGGGAGGCGAGTACCTCTCCGCGGTGGCAGCCACCATCCCACCTGGAACCTCGACCCCCGACGCAGTCACGGTCCTCCAGCCGGGGGAAGCTCTCTACGTGGCCAAGCCCGGCCGACCCCAGCGGTGGGGCGACTTCACCGCCGCCAATCGTGACCCCCTGGACCCTGCGGACGTGTGGCTGGTGAACCAGTTCGCCCGGGCGGATGCTGACGGGCCGCCCACCCCGTTCTGGCAGCAGAGCGTCCACCGGGTCAGCTTCGGCTGACTACCATGACCGGCGTGGGCCGGACCTCCGAGCGTCTCCGCGACGTGCTCCCCCTAGACGCTCCGGATCCGCCGCCGGAGGAAGGGACGCCGGCGGCGGTCATGGTCCCCGTCCTGGACCTCGGCGATCCTGCCCTACTGCTCACCGTTCGCTCGGACCTGGTCGGTGACCACCGAGGGGAGATCTCGTTCCCCGGTGGGGTCCGCCACCCTGAGGATGCCGACCTCCTGGCCACGGCCCTGCGGGAAACCGAGGAGGAGCTGGGCATTCCCCGGGAGGCGTTCGAGGTGGTCGGGGCCCTGCCGCCGACCCCCACCGTGGTCAGTGGATACGTGATCCAACCGTTCGTCGGGATCCTGGGCCAGCGACCGTCGCTCTCTCCCAGCCCCGACGAGATCGCGGAGGTGCTGGAGCTGGAGATCGCCCGGCTGACCCGGGTCGAGGAGGAGGTCCACCGGGAGACCGGCCCGGGGGTTCGTCGCTCCTGGTTCGCGTACACCTTGGACGGTTACACGGTGTGGGGAGCGACGGGACGGATCGTTCACTCGTTTCTCGAAGTCTGGACGAAGGAGGCCTGAGGTGCAGAAGTGGGAGTACGCCACGGTACCGCTGATCGAGCACGCCACCCAGGAGATCCTCAACAACTGGGGCGACGACGGCTTCGAGCTGGTCGCGATCCTCCAGGGGCCGCAGGGGATCGTGGCGTACATGAAGCGTCCCAAGGCGTAGGCGAAGGGGCCGGCGATGCCGCCGGCCCCTTCGTGGTCGAGCTCTGGGTGGGCCTACGGTCCGAGGAAGTGGTCGATCGCTCGACCCATCACCTCGTTCCTGTCCGCCTCTTCCGTGATCTGCTCGAAACCGAAGCCCGTATAGATCGAGTCCTCGGTCGAGACGCTGGATCCCTCAGGGAAGCCGGCCGCCGTGGTCCGGATCCAGTCGTTGAAGTTGGCGGCGCTCCCTTCCGGCGCTCCGGCAACGGTCCATCCGTCCATCCCGGTCTCGAACGAGGTCGTGCCCTCGCCAGTGGACACCTCGATGTCGTCCACGAACGTGCCGAGGCCCTGGACGGACCAGTCGCTGGCGTAGCTGATCGACACCTCGACCTGCTGGCCTGCGAAGCCGCCCAGGTCGACCTGCCACTGCTGCCATCCACCGGAGTTTCCGGAGGCAGCGTGCCACGCGCCGGTGGTTCCGGTCGGGTTGCACGCGGTGGTGCCCACCTGGGTCTGGTAGTGGTCGAGGTGCGGGTGCAGGGTGCGCCACCCCCCGGAGTTCTGGGCCTGGCAGCTGTCCCCGGTGGCCTGGGTGGTGTGCCCGTTGAGATCGGGCAGCGTGGTCCAGTTGTCCTGCCCCACCGTGTGGGCCTCCACGAACACGTGGTCCCACGATGCCTCTGTGTCGTACGACGTCCAGAAGGACATCGTGGCCCCTCCGGCCGGCACCGTGATCGTGCGGGCCAACCGCTTGTAGGTGATGTCGGCGATCTGCGAGTAGGCGTAGAAGTCCCCCGTATGGGGGCTGAACGGCCCACCGGGCCGATCCCACCTCGATGACACCCAGCTGTCGAACTGCGGGTACGTTTCGGGATCGAGGATTCCGCTCGTGGCGATCAACGAGGCGTTGTTCCCGATGTTGTCGGCGCTGGTCCCACCGCCGAGGGTGAACTCGGACGCCGGCGGCCCGTCGAAGGGCTCACCCGCCCCCACGATGGGGAAGGGGTTGCCGTTCTCGTCGAAGCCGGCCCCGGCGATCCACAGGTACGCACCCAAGTAGTACTGGAGGAAGTCGTTCTTGTCCCCCCAGTTCAGGCAGCGGGCCGCCACCTCCGGAGAGGCAGGGGGCTGGCACCGCTGGTTGGCCACCGGGTCGTAGAGCTGGTTGCCACCGACGCCGTTCTCGGTGCCGCCGGCCCACTGCCCCGTGTACAGGACCCTGCCGCCCTCGTTCATGTACTGGCGGATCTCCAACGTCTCGTCCACGGCCAGCCGGGACACGTTCCCGCCGCCCCAGCCGGGCTCCCGGACGTGGATGTCGTTGCCCCGGTACCACACCACGGCGTCGTAGTGGCCGAGAACCCCGAGGTGGTCGGGGGCCACCCGGCCCTGTGCGTCGACGTCGTACACGTCGTAGTCGATGCCGTTCGCGGCGAGGGCGTCCTCGTAGAACGACAGGTAGTTCGGCGTGCTTGGCGAGGTGCTGGCGTAGTTCGGGAACTGCGAGGCCCCGGTCCGGTCCTCGGCGGCGAGTATCAGGACGTCGGCGTCATCGGAGTCCTCAACGACGTCGAACGACACGGGGTCGGTCGACTCGCCGCCCGCCGTGAACCAGTACTCGACGTGATCGCCCACCACAAGGCCGGGGATCGCTCCCTGGAGGAAGTGGTAGTAGGTGTCGTAGGCGTTGTTACCCCCGTACCGCTCGCCGTTCGCCGACTCGCTGGTCGGCCCCGAGCCGGGGGTTCCGTTGATCGTGTAGTTCAAGGTCACGGCCCCGACAGCCCGCTTGGCCAGCACCTCGACGGGCTGCGAGGAGTCGCCGGCGTAGGAGATGTCCACCGACAGATCCGAGGTCGGCCAATTCGTCTTCCACGGGTCGATCTCGGAGACGTCGACGTACAACCCGGCCGTGTCGATGGCCGCGTGAGACGCAGGGTCGTCCGGGTCCAGGGCGGACCTGGCCACGTTCAGGGAGAACTCCAGGTTCTTCTCGAACTCCTCCTGGACCAGCGCCTCGTCGTCGGGGAAGATGAAGCCTCCGCCGTGATCGGACAACTCGGGTGTCCAGGCCAGGACGTTCGCTTCGGCGTGGGCCCAGTCGGTGAACTCGCCGTTGGTGGTGTACAGGTCGGCGCCCACGCCGGGGTTGAACCCCTCGACGGCGGGGTCGTCATCGGTTCCCGTCAGCGCGACGTAGATCGGGTCGTCTGCCGAGGGCGTCAGGGTCTGCCAGCCCTGGGTGTACAGCAGCAGCTGGCCGAACGAGTGGTAGCTGATGGCGAACCTGAAGTCCCCCATTCTCTCGATCAGGTTGATGTCGGCCGACGACTCCGGCTCGGAGGCCGGCGCCGGCCCCCTATAGGTGTCGCTGGGGAACTGGGAGTTGGAGCCTTCGGTGTCGTAGTTCCAGTGCTCCGGATAGTTGCGGTTCAGGTCGACGCCGTCGCCGATCGTGATGTCGCCATCCCCGTTGTTGTCGCGGAGGTTCTTCCGCCACAGCCGCTCCTCGTCGAACGTGTACTGATACCCGTCGGGGTTCACGACGGGGAGGAACCATACCTCCCTCGTCTCCAGCAGGTTCACGACCTCGGGGTTCTCCGCTCGGCGCTCGTCGATGAACCAGTTGAGCAGCCGCATGGCCACCTCCGTGCTGATCCACTCGCGGGCGTGGGTCGTCCCCTGGTACAGGACCGCGGGACGCCGGCCGAGAGGGAGCCCTCGGGCTCCCTGGGTCATGCGGATGGCCAGGATGTCCCGACCCTGGTGGGTGTCGCCGATGTCGTACAGCTTCAGGAAGCCCTGATACACGGGATTCGAGCCGATCTCCCGAAGCTCGTCCTCGATGCCGCCGGGCTCGTCGTAGGAGCGCCAGACCTGGAAGCCGTTCTCTGCCTGCAGGGCGGCCATCCGCGCGGCTGTCTGTCCGCTCGAGCCGCGCCAGAGGGTGAGGCCGAGGCCCTTGCCCTGAAGCTGGTCCCGCTCGGATGGGGAGAGAACAAGAGCCACCCTGGTCCCGTCTACGGTCGAGTCCACCGGAGTCACGTCGTAGCCAGCCGTGACCAGGTCCTGGAGCGTCTGGCCGTCCACAGTGGACTCATACATCTGGAGCCCTCCGCCGCCGGCGACGGCTCCTGCCGCGGGAAGCTCCGCAGAACCGCTCTCGGCCGCCTGGGCCCCGGTCTGATCCTGCTGGTGCATCCGAGCATGCTTCTTGGTGACGCGGTTGCCGTTCGCCCTTCGATAGTGGGCGGTGGCCGGTCCGACCAGCGCGCCGATCAGGAAGGCTGCGGCGAAGATGGAGACGAGGGTCCTTCGACGGCTCATCCGTCCTCCTTGTGGATGGTCCCGGGCGTTCCCGGGAGCGGGTGGGGTTCCCTGGCGAGCGGAACACAATAGACCGCGCTGTGCGACTCCTGTCAAGCTCGCCAACGGCGCGTTATATCTGATCGAGCCCGAATGGCTCGACTCGGTCACAGAGGCCTGGTGGATCTCGCGGAGGATGCTCCCGACCAGGCCGGGCGGGCCTCATCGTCGATGACGGCCACAGTCCGTTCGTAGAACTCGTCGGCGTGCTGGTTCGATTCGCCGATCGCCGTGAGTCCCATCCGCCCGTGTTCCGACAGCGCGCTCATCATGTGGAACACGACGCCGGTCTGCCGGGACTGGTCGAAGTGGAGTCCGTGTCGCACGGCGATGTCGAACAGGTCGTCGGGGGCCAGGCCTCGGTACGCCGGGGATTCCAGGTGGTCGGAGGCGACGAAGCACTTTGGGCGCCCGCTGGGGGCGGTGAAGACACCGCGCTCCGGGTCGTATGTGCCGTCGGTGAGGAACTGCAGCGTCAGGAACGGATGGGTCGTTCCGCCCTTCCGAAGGTTGAGCTCGATGGCGTAGGGGTCCCACGAGCCGCCGCGCCGGACGACCACGAAGTCGAGAGCGAACCGTCCGATCACCCCCTCCTTGGCCAGGCGAGCGCCGATCTTGGCCGCCTCCCGGGTGATGGTGGCGGCATAGGAGGCGTCCGCGGGGAACCGCGCCCCGAGGTACGACTGGCCGCCCGGACCGCCCAGGATCTGGTCGTGCGTCGACAGGAGCTCCAGCTCGCCGAGGGGGGTGACCCGAAGCTGGACGCTGGGACTGCGGACCTCATCGCCGACGATGCGCTCCTCGACGATCCCTCCCCGCTCGGCGAGCGTCTCCAGGTAGCCGCGGTGGGTGGCGGTCCTCAGCTCGAATCGCATCGACCGGATCCGCTCTTCCACCGCCCGACGCTCCTCAGGCGAACCCGGCGCGGGCAAGTCGCCGAGCTCGACGACCGCATTGCCCTCCCCGGCGACGCCCTCGTTCAGCTTGACCATGGCCTGGCGAACGTTCCGCTCCGAACGCATCCTGACCAGAGCGTCGACCATATCGGCGGAGGTGCGCAGATCCTCGAAGCCGATGGGATGGGGGACGCCCTCATCCGCGAAGAGCTTCCGGCAGCCGCTCTTCGTCCCGAAGTGGAAGTGCCGGGGATCCGCGCCGTACATGGGGATCCCCAGGGCCACGGCCAGGTCCCGCTCGATCTCTGTGGTGTTGTACGGAACCAAGTGAGCCCGATCGGGGTCGGGGATCAGAGAGCGGATCTGCTCCAGGAGGCGTGGACGTTCCAGGAGCTTCCGAGACAGGGGCGTTCCCGATCCGTCGAGCGGCGAGGGCGTGAACAGGCGGGCCTTGGCGTGGCTGGCGATGACGCCGGGGAGCAGGTCCAGGTAGTAGTCCACGATCGTCGGCGCGATCCGCTGGCCGGTGATGTAGAGGAGTCGAGCCCGAGGCTGGCGGAGGAGGAGGAGGAGGAACAGGAACCGCTCCTCGAAGGCCTGCATCAGCGAGCCGGCCAATCCTTCGCTGTCGAGCGTGATGGAGGGCACGACGACGACTGTCTGCTCGTCACCGGTCATCGCCCGGATCGAGGACCACAGCGGCACCAGCTTGCGTTGGAGCTCCTCGAAACGCGTGTCGGTGGCCGTCCCCATCCTTCGTTCCTTTTCCGTGTCGCGCCGGCGGCCGAAAGTATCGCCGAACTGCGGTACGCAAAGATAGTCACGCCGGCCCGACAACGGCTTCAGGCTGTAGGATCGCTCGGTGAAGCGGACCGCCTGGTTCCGGGTCGTCGTGGCGGTGCTCATCGCCGCGATGGCGACGCTCCTGTGCTTCGCGGGGCTCGCCCTCGGGGTGTTCCAGACGACCCAGCTTCGCTTCGCCGACGCGCTGTTCCCATCGGTTCGTCCCGATCCCCGGATTGCCATCGTCGGCGTCGATGACCGGAGCCTCAGTGTCATCGGCTCGTGGCCGTTCCCGCGATCTCATCACGCCCGACTGATCGAGTCGCTCCACGAGCAGGGTGCCGCCCTGATCGGATACGACGTCACGTTCTCGGAGGAGACCGACCCCTCCCAGGACGAGGAGCTCGCCGGAGCGATCGCCGGTGCCGGCAACGTGGTGATCGCGGAGACGGCGACGTTCAGCGGGAAGCTCGAGGATGTCCCCCGGGCCGACGACATCATCGAGCCGATCGAGCCCCTGAGCGGGGTGGCGAACGTCGGCCTGGCCAACGTGATCCCCGATCCCGACGGGGTGGTCCGGGCCCTGCCCCCGATCGTGGAGGCTCCCTCGGGCGAGTATCTGCCATCGCTCTCCCTGGCCCTGTACGCGCTGGCGGAGGGGCTGGAGGGTCCGGTCACCATCCGACCCGACGGCCTTCAGGTCGGGTCCGCCCTGATCCCCACGGTACGGAGCCACCTGATGGACATCAACTTCGCCGAAAGCTACCCGGTGTACTCGTTCGTCGACGCCCGCGATGGCGATGTGCCGGAGGGGGCTTTCGAGGACCGGATCGTCCTGGTGGGGGCCACCGCGCTCGGCCTGGGCGACGTTCGCCTGACCCCGCTCAACAAGTCCAGCGGCGAGGCCGGCGTGTTCGTGCATGCCAACGCCCTGAACACCCTCCTCACCGGGGCCCACCTCACCCATGACCCCCGTCCGGTCGTTGTGGCCTGGGTCTTCGGCCTGGCTCTGGCCGTGGCCCTGGCCGTGGCGTTCATCCGAGTCTCGCTGTCGTGGATCTCTCCCGTCGCCCTCGGGACCGGCTACTTCCTGCTGGCTTTCGTCCGGTTCGACGACGGGGCGGTGATGAACATGGTCTTCCCGCCGATCGGCCTCGGCTTGGCCTTCATCGGCGCCCTGGGGGTGCGGTACTTCGGCGAGGAGCGAGAGCGACGGCGGGTGACCCGGGTGTTCGGCCGCTACGTGGCCCGTGATGTCGTCGACGAGGTCCTGGCCGCACCGGAGAACGCCCTGGCCACGCTGGAGGGCGCCTCCCGTTCGCTGTCGGTTCTCTTCGCCGATCTCCGTGGGTTCACGGCCGCCTCCGAGGGCGCCGATCCGCAGGATGTGGTGACGGCGCTCAACGCCTATCTCGATGCCATGGTTCGGGCGGTCAACGAGGAGCGAGGGACCATCGACAAGTTCATGGGGGACTGCGTGATGGCCTTCTGGGGGGCGCCGAGGCCGACGGAGCATCACGCCGAACATGCCGCCCGAGCCGGGATCCGGATGCTCGACGAGATCGATCGGGCCGTGACGGAGGGACGGACCGCGGGCCTCAGGGTGAAGGGATGCGGGGTCGGGATCGCCACCGGCCCGGCCGTCGTCGGCAACATCGGGGCCACGGACCGCCTGGACTACACGGTGATCGGCGACACCGTCAACACGGCCAGCCGCCTGTGCGGGGTGGCCGGGGCAGGTCAGATCGTCGTCACGGAGGAGTGCGCTGCGGCGCTGAAGGACGGCTTCCGGCTGGAGGACCTGCCCCCGCTGGCCGTGAAGGGAAAGACGCTGCCGCTCCGCGTGTTCCGGGTCCTTCGAGGGGGCCAGGCCCCCGGGAGGTTCGAGGAGGAGGCCCTGCTCGAAGCGACCGAGGAGAAGGGCCGCTTCGATGCTCCCGGGACCAAGGCCGCCGGTTACGCTCCGATCGAACCGCCGGCCGGGGAACCTCCGGCCGAGCCACGGGCCAAGCCCCCTCCCGCCGAGCGGACCGAGGCCTGACCCACCTACCCCAGCGCCCGCCGGAGATCCTCGACCAGGTCCTCAGGGTGCTCGATGCCGACCGAGAGACGGATCAGGGTGGTCGGGACCTCCAGCGGCGAGCCGGCCACGCTGGCGTGCGTCATCGGTCCGGGGACCTCGATCAGCGACTCGACCCCCCCCAGAGACTCGCCCAGGAAGAACAGGCGGGTCGACTCGGCGACGCGAACGGCCTCCTCGGCGGTGGCCATCTCGAATGAGACCATGCCTCCGAAGCCGTCCATCTGCCGCTCGGCCACGTCGTGCTGCGGGTGGTCGGGCAGCCCGGGGTAGTGCACCCGGTCGACCGCCGGATGTTGGGCCAGGAACGCCGCGACCATCCCTGCCCCCCGGCAGTGAGCGTCCATCCGGACCGCCAGGGTCTTGACGCCCCGGAGGGCCAGGTAGCAGTCCATCGGCCCCGGCACCGCTCCGACCGCGTTCTGGAGAAAGCGGAGCCGCTCCGCGGTCTCGTCGTCGTTCAGCACCAGGGCGCCCCCCACCAGGTCGGAGTGGCCGCCAAGGTATTTGGTCACCGAGTGGACCACCGCGTCGGCCCCGAGTTCCAGCGGCCGCTGGAGGTACGGGGAGGCGAACGTGTTATCGACCACGCACCACGCGCCGGCGTCGTGCGCAGCGGCGGCCGCATCGGCGATGTCGACGATCTTCAGGAACGGGTTGGTGGGCGATTCCACCCACACGATCCGGGTCTCCTCTCGCAGCGTCTCCCGGAGGGCGTCGCCGTCCGCCAGGTCGACCGCGTCGAACGTGACCCCCCAGTCCCGGAGGACTCCGGCCAGGAGCCGGTACGTCCCTCCGTAGACGTCGTCGCCGAGGACCACGTGGTTGCCCGGGCGAAGCCGCGCCAGCAGGAACGTGGTCTCGGCGGCCATCCCCGAGCCGAAGCACAGCCCGTGGGCGCCGCCTTCCAGGTCCGCCAGGACGGTCTCCAGCGCTTCCCGAGTGGGGTTGCCGCTCCGGGCGTAGTCCCACCGCTTGGGCTTCCCGACGTGGTCCTGGGCGTAGGTCGAGGTCTGGAACACGGGGACGTTGACCGAGCCGAACGCCGGCTCGGGCTCCTGCCCGACATGGATCGCCCGCGTCTCGAAGCGATCGGTCATCTCACGATCGCTGGCGCTGGCGGTGGGCCAGGAACTCCAGGAGGTCGGCCCTGGTAAGGACCCCCCGGGTCTGCCCCCGCTCGGCCACGACGACTGCGGTGGCCGTCTGGAGCCGCTCGAATGCCGCCTCGATTGGATCCTCCGCTTCGACCAGGGGGAGCGGGGAGCCCATCACCTCCGCCACGTCCGCCTGGAGGGCGTCGGGATCCCGGAACACCCGATCGAGGAGATCGCGCTCCTGGATGCTCCCCACCAGCGCGGTCACGTCCTCCGCGTCGTCCCTGGTGACCGGGGCCTGGGAGATGCCGTACTGCTGGAGGGTGTCCACGGCGTGGCGGACCTTCTCGTGGGCCCCGACCGCCACCAACGTGGGGATCTCGCCGTGCTTGGCCTCCACCACCTGGGCCACGGTGACCACCTCCGGCCGCTCGACGAAGCCGTACTGCCGCATCCACGTCTCGGAGTACAGCTTGGACAGGTAGTTCCGCCCGGTGTCGGGGAAGATGACCACGATGGTCTTCGACTCGTCGAGGTCGCGGGCCACCTCCATCGCGGCGTGCATGGCCGTGCCCGACGAACCGCCGACCAGGATCCCCTCCTCGCGGGTGATCCGTCGAGCCAGGAGGAAGGAGTCGCGGTCGGACACCCGGATGTAGCGATCGACCACCGAGGGGTCGAAGGTCTCCGGCCAGAAGTCCTCCCCGATGCCCTCCACCAAGTACGGGCGGGCGGCCTCCTGGGGAGCGGAGAACAGCGACCCCTCGGGGTCCGCCCCGACGACGAGGACGTCGCCGTTCCGCTCCTTGAGATAGCGACCCGTGCCGGTGATCGTCCCTCCGGTCCCGACGCCGGCCACCAGGACGTCGATCTTCCCTTCGGTCTGCTCCCAGATCTCGGGGCCGGTGGTCTCGTAGTGCGCTCGGGGGTTCTCGTCGTTGAAGTACTGGTTCGGCTGGAACGCCCCAGGGATCTCCTCGGTCAGCCGATCCGCCACGCGGTAGTAGGACTCGGGCGACTCGGGGGGGACGGCCGTGGGGGTGATGATCACCTCGGCGCCGTATGCCCGGAGGAGCGAGATCTTCTCCTGGCTCATCTTGTCGGGCATCACAAAGATGCACCGGTATCCCCGGATGGCCGCGGCGATGGCCAGCCCGTGGCCAGTGTTCCCGCTGGTCGGCTCGACGATGGTGCCACCCGGGGTGAGCATCCCCGCCCGCTCGGCGGCCTCGATCATGCGCAGCCCGATCCGGTCCTTGACGCTCCCCCCCGGGTTCAACATCTCGAGCTTGGCCAGGACCTGAGGGCGGACCCCTCGGGTCACCCTCTGGAGGCGGACCAGAGGGGTCCCTCCCACGGCGTCGAGGAAGGTCTCCAGCACGTCCACGTCCGGCGTATCGTCCCACCGAGCGGTCCTTCGGGCCACCCGTTCAGCTCAGGCGGATCACGCCCCGGAGGTCGCTGAACCAGACGGAGCCGTCGGGGGCGGCCTCCACGGCCAGGACCGGGAGGCCGTGCCGGAGCAGGACGCTCCGCCCAACGATCCCGTCCCGCCCGGAGCTCAGGTCGAGGCGGTAGATCCGGCGCTTGAGATACGAGCCGACCAGGAGATCGCCGTCGACGTCCGATCCCAGCCCGCAGGCGGTGCAGAACGCCGCCCCGGTCGGGGCGATCAGCGGGTTGAACTTCAGTGCTGGCTGGACGGGGTTCGGTCCGCTCTCGGTGATGCCCGGACAGTCCGAGGCCCCGCCCCACCCGTAGTTCCGCCCCGGGAGCACCCGGTTGATCTCGTCGTCGCACTCCGGGCCGTTCTCCGTCTGCCACAGCCCTCCGGTCTGCGGGTCGAAGGCGAACCCGAAGGAGTTCCGGTGCCCGATCGAGTACGCCCGGCTCCTGGGGAACGGGTTGTCCCCCGGACGAGCGCCGCTTTCCTCCATCCGGAGCACCTTGCCGGCCGGGCTGCGGACCCGTTGGGACCGGGCGGGGACGCCGGCGTCGCCGGTTACGGCGTAGAGCTTCCCGTCCGGGCCGAAATGGAGCACGCCTCCGTCGTGGAAGCCGGTCGCCGGGATCGTGGCCAGCACCTTTCGGGCGACGCCCTTCTCGCCATCCTTGGAGAGCCGCACGATCCGGTTCCGCTCGGGGTTGGCCTCCGTGTAGTACACGTACACCCGCTCCTCGGTGGGCCACTGCGGGTCCACGGCGATGCCCAGGACGCCTCGCTCTCCGCCTGCGGCCACGTCGCGCACCCGGGCCCACCGGCTGTCGCCCCCGGTGGCCAGGACGAACCGGCGGATCTCTCCCGTGAACCGTTCGACGTAGAAGACCTCGGCACCGTCTGGAGTGAAGGCGAAGGCGGTCACGGAGCAGCGCCGGGGCTTCTTGCACGCCACGACGCGCTGCTTGGTGACGGCCTCGGCCGGGTCGCCGCCCAGCGGCGGCAAACCCACCAGCAGCAGGGCGGTGACCATCAGGGCCGTGAGCCTGGCGAGCCTCATCACGACGCCCCCAGCCGGTAGATCCCGCCCGAATCGCTGAAGAAGACCTGTCCGTTCGGCCGGCGTTCCACGGCCAGTACTCCTCGAGCATGGTCGTAGAGGAGCGACTCATCCGCGATGTCATCCCGCTCGCCGTCAAGGCTGAGGTTTCGAACCTCGGAGCCATCACCGAACACGCCGAGCAGCAGGTCGCCCTCGATATCCGGGCCGAGACCGCAGCCGACGCAGAAGGCCACGCCGGTGGGGACGATCGTCGGCGTGTACAGCTTCTCGGGCCCCATGGGGGATGAGCCCTCCGTGCTGGTTCCCGGGCACGAGGACCCGGTGCCCCAGCCGTAGTTACCCCCGGGAAGGATCAGGTTGATCTCGTCCTCGCAGTTCGGACCGTTCTCGCTCTGCCACAGGGCGCCGGTGTGGGGGTCGAACCCGATCCCGAACGAGTTCCGGTGCCCGAACGAGAGGGCACGGCTTCCGGGGATCGGATTGTCGCCCGGCCTGCTCCCGTCCCGGTTCATCCGGAGCACCTTCCCCGCGGGATCGCCGAGGTCCTGGGCCCGTTCCGGTTCGGCCTGCTCCCCTGTGGTCACGTAGAGCTTCCCGTCGGGCCCGAAGCGGATCGGTCCCCCGTTGTGGTTCGTGCCGGTGTCGATGGCGATCGTGAGCAGGCGATCGACGACGAACCCCGGACGCAGGAGCTTCCGCCTGATGCGGACGATCCGGTTCTCGATCGGCGAACGGTTCGTGTAGAAGACGGTGACCCACCGGTTGCGATCGCGACGGCGGCGGGCCTTCTTGGTCCTGGCTTTCCGGTCCCACCTCGGGTCGATCGCGATGCCCAGGGCGCCCTGCTCGCTCCCGCTCGCCGGGTCCCCGATGTCTCCCCATTGCCGGTCGCTTCCCGTCCGGAGATCGACCCGGTGGATCTCCCCGGTGAAGCGCTCCACGTAGAAGAGGTCGCGGCCCTTCGGCGTGAAAGCGAATGCCGCCGGCCAGCATGTCGCTCTGGCGGGCCGGCAGGGGATCACGAGGGTGGCCGAGACCGCGGCCCGGACGGGTTGGGGCAGCACGGTGAACGCCATGGTGGCGGCGACCGCAAGGGTCACCCGCCGCATCGAGCGGGGTGAGCTTCTGGAAGGCATGCGGGCGACTCTATCGCGCGGGGGGCGGGATCATCCGGAAGCCACGCCACCCACGAAGGTCCTGACCACGGGGTTGTGCCCCGGTCGGTAGGGGGTCATCCGGAAGTCCTCGCCCTCGAGGACGAGGAAGTCCGCCCGCTTCCCCGGGGCCAGCGAGCCCAGACGGTTCTCCAGCCCCAGGACCCAGGCGGCGTTCACCGTGGCCGCGGCCAGGGCCTCGAGGGGGGCCAATCGGTACAGCGCGCAGCCGATGGCGATCGCCTCCGGCATCGACAGGACGGGCGAGGTCCCCGGGTTGAAGTCGGTGGCCAGGGCCAGGACGGCCCCGCCTTCGGAGAGGGCGGCCACGGGTGGGGCGGTGGCCCCCAGCACCAGAGTCGACGCGGGGAGCAGGACCGCCGCCGTGGAGCCCTGCCTCAGAGCCCGAACCCCGGCGGCGCCGATGTGGTTGAGGTGGTCCGCGCTCCTCGCTTGAAGGCGCACCGCGGCTTCGGCGGCGCCGGAGTGGCCGAGCTGATCGGCATGGACCCGAAGGGGGAGCCCGGCCCCTGCCACCGTTTCGGCCACCCGCTCGAGATCCGCCACCGTGAACGCGATGTCCTCGACGTACACGTCGACCGCGTCGGCGAGTCCCTCGGCTACCGCCTGGGGGATCAGCTCCCGACAGACGGTCTCCACCCAGGCCTCCCGGTCCCACTCGTCGGGCACGGCGTGGCACGCCAGCAGGGTGAGGGTGCACGTCTGGGGGATCGCATCGGCCATGGTCCGGGCCAGCCGGGCCTGGCGAAGCTCCTGCTCGACCGAGAGCCCATAGCCGGTCTTGAGCTCCATGGCCGTGGTTCCGTGAGCCAGCATCTCGTGAAGGAGCGGATGGCAGAAGTCGAGGATCTCTTGGTCCGAGGAGTCGGCCAGCAGCCTGGCGCTCCGATGGATCCCTCCCTCTCCGTGGAGGTCGCGGTACGTCCGGCCGGTCAGACGGGCCTCGTACTCATCGTCACGCCAGCGGACGAAGGGCAGATGGGTGTGGCAGTCGACGAAACCGGGGACGATGGTCCGGCCGGCCAGGTCTTCGTCCACCGATCCGGTCCATCCGGAGCGCGGGCCGGCGTACGTCACGACTTCGTCCTCCCAGGCCAGGACACCATCCCTGGTCACCTCGGGCTGGGCCGGCGACTTCATCGGGGTGCCACCGGCCGCACAGCTCACCAGGGTCGAGCAGCCCACCGCCGGCATGGGACTAGTCCTTTCTGACTAGGAAAGATGATCTTTTGGGACCATTCCAATCCCCTCAGCCGTGCTCAATCATAGGCAGCCGAAGAAGAATCGCTGGGGCTCGCCCCAGCGCGGAAGCAGCATCACGAGAAGGGCGCTCGGGTGCTGCATGTGCCAGAGGGGGATCGCGGGCAGTCCCCCTCTCGGCTTTTGCCGGACTCCCTCTTCCTCCGAAGCCCACAGTTAGGTTGCGGCCGCTTTGTCTGGATTTAGGAGTTGACCTGTCCCGACAGGAGGCGTACGTTCCATTTCGCTAGATCGGGAGGGCACACTGAGGAGGCGTCGCGGGCCATGATCCGAGGCGCTGCCCCCGTGGCGACCATGGCCCTCCTGCTCGGGTTCCCCTCTCCCGCTGGGGCGGCTCCGCCTCCCAACGATAGCTTCGCCGGGCGCAAGGTCGTCGCCTCGCTTCCCTACGAGGACGTTCAGAACACCGAAGAGGCCACCACCGAGCCGGGTGAGCCGCCATCCTGCAGCGGCGACCCCGAGAGGTCGGTGTGGTACGAGTTCACGCCACCCGCGGACGGGGTCTTCGCCGCGGACACCCTGGACAGCGACTACGACACCGTCGTGGACCTGTACACGGGGACCTCGTTGACCGATCTCCACGAAGTGGCGTGCCGGGACGACACGATGAGCAGCCTTCAGGCCAGGGTCGTGTTCTCCGCGGCCGGTTCGACCAGCTACTTCATCCAGGTCTCGAGCTATTCCGGTGAGGGCGGGACGCTGGTCTTCCGGATGCGGGAGGTCGACGCCGGCGTGATCGCGGGGACGGTCACCGAGGAGGGCACCGGGGTTCCGTTGCCCGACATCTGCGTCGCGGCCCTCGACGCGGATTTCGACTCCGTGTTCGGCACCCTTACGGACGACCAGGGACGGTATGACGTCCCGGTCCGGTCCGGCGCGTACGTCGTGGTGTTCGAGGACCTCTGCGACCGGTCGAACGACCATCGCTCAGAGTGGTACGACAACAAGACGCGCCAAGCGGACGCTGATCGAATCGAGGTCACGGCCCCCAACCTGATCGCCGGGATCGACGCCGCCCTGGCCCGAACCTGCCCCTTCGCCTTCCAGAACCGTGCCCAGGTCATCGGCACGGAAGGACCGGACACGCTGGTGGGCGGCCCCGGCGCCGAGGTCATCTGCGGTCTGGGCGGTGCCGACCGGATCACGGCCGGGGCCGGTCGCGACTTCGTCGTGGGAGGCGCCGGCCGCGACCGGATGACCGGTGGAGGTGATCGGGACCGCATGTTCGGGACTGCCGGCATCGACCGCATCTCCGGAGGCGGTGGAGACGACGGCCTTCACGGCAGCAAGGGTGACGATGTGCTCATGGGGAACGGCGGTGACGATAACCTCGAAGGGGGGCCCGACGACGACCTTCTGCACGGCGGGGCGGGCCGCGATGTCTGTGACGGGGATAAGGGGAAGGACAGGGCCGGCCGCTCCTGCGAACGGGTCCAGGATCTACCCTGATTAGCCGCCGGGGCGGGCCTCGCCGGGAGGGGGCTCGCCCCTGGACTGGCGGGGGAGCAGGGTGTCCCACCATGGGTGCTTGTCGCGTCCGCCGGCGAGGTCGACGTGGATGTGCTTCACCTCGCGGTACTCGTTGAAGCCCATGGTCCCGTGCTCCCGGCCGATGCCCGACTGCTTGTAGCCGCCGAATGGATACCGCGGGTTGATCATGTGGTAGTCGTTGATCCACACCGTCCCGGTGCGGAGCCGCTCGGCGATCGACACGGCCCTGGGCACGTCGCGTGACCACACGGCTCCCGCCAACCCGTAGATCGAGTCGTTGGCCAGGCGGACGGCCTCATCGTCGTCCTCGAACGGGATCACCACCAGGACCGGACCGAAGATCTCCTCCTGGGCCACCTTCATCCGGTTCTCCACGCCGGAGAGGACCGTCGGCCGGAAGTAGAACCCCCCGTCGTGGCCCTCGACCACCGCTCGCTCTCCGCCCGTGGCCACATCGGCCCCCTCGTTCCGGCCGATCTGCACGTACCGCTCCACGGTCGCCAGCTGGCCCTCCGAGACGATCGGCCCGATGTCGGACCCCGGGTCCAGCGCGGGACCGACCCGGATCGCCTCGGTCTGCTTGACCAAAGCGGCGAACACGTCGTCGTACGCGCCCCGATGCAGGAACAGGCGACTGCCCGCCGAGCAGACCTGCCCCTGGTGGAAGAAGATGCCCCACAGGATCCCCTCCACGGCGTAGTCGAGGTCGAGGTCGTCGGTGACGATAGAGGGTGATTTGCCTCCCAGCTCGAGCGTGACCTTCTTCACGGTTCCGCCGGCGATCTGCATGATCCGCCGACCCACCTCCGTGGAGCCGGTGAAGGCGATCTTGTCGACCAGGGGCGAGGCGACCAGTCCCTCGCCAACCGCGCCGCCGGGTCCGGGAAGGACGTTGACCACTCCTTCGGGGATGCCGGCCTCGAGACAGATCTGCCCCAGCTCGATCGAGGTCAGCGGCGTGTAGGACGCGGGCTTCAGGATCACCGAGTTGCCGGCGGCGATGGCCGGGGCAATCTTCCACGCCGCCATCTGGAGGGGGAAGTTCCACGGCGTGATGGCGGCGCAGACGCCCATCGGCTCACGGCGGACGTAGTTGTAGGAGATCGGGGAGCGGGGGAGTGGTTCCTCGTCGTCCTCTCGCGAGGCCAGCTCGGCGAAGACCCGGAACGTGGAGATGGCCATGCCGATGTCGGCGTTCTTGGCCTTCCGGATCGTTCCTCCCGAGTCCCGGGCTTCCATGTCCGCCAGCCGGGTGGCGGCCTTCTTGATGCCGTCCGCCGCGGCCAGGAGGAGCTTCGCTCGCTCCCGTCCCTTCATCCGGGACCACGGGCCGTCGTCGAACGCGGTCCGGGCGGCCTCGGTGGCCCGCCGGACGTCTTCGTCCCCGGCCTTGGCCACCCGGGCGAACGGCTCCCCGGTCGAGGGATCGATCGACTCGAACGTCTCTCCGGACGCGGCGTCAACCAGCTCGCCGCCGATCACCAGGCGATAGGTGTCCATCGGGTCCTCCTGAGCTTGCGAGGGCGTTCCCTAGGATACCTACCCGCGATCGCCGACCGGGACCGGTGCCTCCTCCACGGTCGGGTGCTCCGGCTCGCGGCCTTCCACGTGGACCTGGGGGAGCCACCGCAGCCACCGAGGCAGGTACCAGTTCCAGTCGCCCAGCAGCCGCATGGAGGCCGGAACCAGGAGGCTCCGAACGATCGTGGCGTCCATGAACACCGCCACGGCAAGGCCGAAGCCCATCTGCTGCAACGGGCCGAGCCGCCCGGCGGCGAACCCGATGAATACGGCGACCATGATGAGCGCGGCTCCGGTGATGATGCCCGCGGTCGTCCTCAGCCCGTAGGCCACCGCCTCGGTGTTGTCCCGGGTCCTGTCGTATTCCTCCCGGATCCTGGACAGCAGGAACACGTGGTAGTCCATGGACAGCCCGAACAGGACCGAGAACAGGAACAACGGCAGCCATGGCTCGATGCCCTCCGCCTGCTGGAACTGGAAGCCGATGGAGTTGAAGAACCCGATCCCTACCCCTTCCTGGAACACCAGCGTCACCGCGCCGTAGGCGGCGCCGACCGAGAGTAGGTTCATGATGATGGCCTTGACCGGCACCACGATCGACCGGAACACCACCGTCAGCAGGATGAAGGACAAGCCCAACACGAAGGCGACCACGATCGGCTGATAGCGATCGGCCACGTCGAGGAAGTCCGTGAAGAACGCGGTGTTCCCACCGACCAGGACCTCGACGCCCTCCACGCCCTCGAAGGCGGCGGGGACGATCTCGCTCCGAAGGTCGCGGATGCCCTGGAAGGCGGCCTCGGTCGAGGGATCGCTCCGGAAGAACGCGTCCACCTCGACGGCGGTCCCGTCCCGGCTGGGCGTGGCCTCCGTTTGGGGGGCGAACACGTCGGTCTCGGCGATGGCCTCCTGGAGGTCAGCGATGGCGGCCTGGGCCGGGGCGCTCCGGACGTCACCCGTGATCACGATCTGCGCCGGATCCGTCACCCCGCCGGCGAACTCCCGCTCCAGCGTGAGGAAGGCCTGCTTCGACTCGAACTCGTCGGGGAGCTGGCTCACGTTCTGTGAGGTCCCCTGTTCCAGCTGGAAGTAGAAGGAGCCCAGGCCTCCCAGCAGAGCCACGGCCAGCACGAGGTAGATCACGGGGCGGGCCATCACCCCCCGGCTGACCCGGTCCCAGAACCCGCCCTTCGGGTCGAATGACGAGTCGATACGTGCGCGCTTGGCCAGCCGCGGCCAGTTGATCCGGTCACCGAGCAGACCGAGGATGGCCGGCAGGAGCGTCATCGACGCCGCCAGCGAGGCCAGGGTCACCAGGATGGCCCCGGCCCCCAGGCTCCGGAAGATCGACGCCGGGATGATGAACATCCCCAGCAGGGCGATGACAACGGTCAGGCCGCTGAAGAACACGGCCCGGTTCGCCGTGGCCCCGGCGGCACCGATCGCATCGAGCTTGGGGAACCCCTTCTTCCGCTCCTCGCGGTATCGGGACACGATGAACAGCGAGTAGTCGATCCCGACGGCCAGGCCGATCATGGTGACCATGTTCGTCACGAACAGGTTGAAGTCGACCAGCTGGCCGATCAGCGACACCAGCCCCAGGGCGACGGCGATGGCGAAGACCGCCATGACGATCGGGGCGAGGGCCGCGATCAGGGAACCGAAGACGACGATCAGGATGAGCAGGGCGATCGCGATCCCGATCGTTTCCCCTCGCTGAAGGTCCTCCTCCGCGATCTCACTGAAGTCCGCGAACAGGGCCCCCTGGCCGGCGATCTGGACGGAGAAGTCCTCCGGCCGCTCCCGTTCGACCAGGCCCCGAAGCTCCTCGATGGTGGAGAGCTCGGTGTCCTTGAGGGCCACCGTGATCAGGGTCGCTCGCCCGTCCTCGGAGACCAGCCCCGCGGCCCGCTCGGGTGACTGCTGTGCCACGTCGTAGTAGGAAACCGGCGGGCTGGCCAGGATCTCCTCATCGACGGTGGCCAGCTCGCCCTGGAGACCCCTCACCGCTTCCTCGAAGGAGGGATCGGCGACGGTCAGAGAGGGCGACTGGACGATGACGAACTCGGTGTCCTCGGCCCCGTTCGTGCCGAACTTCCGGTCGATGACCTCCTCGGCCCGAACCGACTCGGGCTCGTTCGTGAACTCGAACTCCTGGGTCAGGACGTCGCCCAGGAACCGGCTGGTGACGAACCCCATCGCGGCGATCAACACGACCCACAGGCCGATCGTCCGCCAGGGGTGACGGCTGCTGGCTCGAGCCAGGGACTCGGGGCTGAGCTTCATTCTCCCTCCCTACACCAAAAAGGGTTTACGCCGTACGCTTACGCTATATGTTGACGCCGTAAGTTAGCGCATGTACGATGTAAGTGTCAACCCCCACGGAGGGAACACTCGATGAACGAGCGATCGGACGAGATCATGGCCGGGTCCACCGTCGGCGTGGAAGCGCCGGCCCGGCCTCGCCGCGATCGCCTGACCCGGCAGCGCGTCATCCGGGCCGCCCTCGAGATCATGGACCGTGAGGGCCTCGAGGCGGTGACCATGCGGCGGATCGGTCGAGAGCTCGGCGTCGAGGCCATGTCGCTGTACAACCACGTCCGGGACAAGGAAGACATCCTGGACGGGATCTGCGAGGAGGTCCTGGCCGAGTTCCGGGTCCCTCAGGTCGATGACTGGGTGGAGGCGGCCCGCCGGGGGGCTCACGAGTACCGGCGACTGCTCCTGGCTCACCCCAACGTGATCACGCTGATGAGCGAGCGCAAGGGGCCGATCACCAACCCGGACTCGTTGCGGGCCTACGAGTTCGCCCTTGACCTGTTCCGGTCGGTCGGCCTGTCCGAGGCCGACAGCGTCAAGGCCTTCCACACCTTCGGGGGGTACATCCTCGGCTACGTGACGATGGAGCTCGGCCCGATGCTCGGCGGGTCTCGGGACGAGGCCCATGTTCGGGCTCAGCAGGAGATGGCCCGGCTGGTCGAGACGGCCGACCTCCCTCGTCTCCGAGAGGCGCTGCCCCACCTCGTCGACTGCGATGTGGAAGAGCAGTTCGACTTCGGCCTGGACCTCCTGATCCAGGGGCTCCGCTCCCGGACCGCCGCCGCAGGCTAGGCCTCATCGCCAAACGACCGTTTGTTTGGTAGACTGCGGCGCTGAGATGGCCGTCAGAGCGCCGACACCTTCGGGGCTGGCCCGGCGGGGGCGGATCCGAGAAGAGGCGGCCCGGCTGTTCGGCCGGCGGGGCTATCACGCCACGTCGATGCGGGACATCGGCCAGGCCGCCGGGCTCCTGGCCGGCTCGCTGTACGCCCACATCGCCTCCAAGGAGGACCTGCTGTACGAGATCGTGGTCCAGTCCGCCAACCAGTTCCTGGGCGAGCTGGAGGCCATCGGGGCCGAGGAGCTCCCCCCGGAGGACCGCCTCCGGATGGCGATGCGGGCCCACGTCTCGGTCATGGCCGGCAACCTCGACGAGGCGTGGGTGTTCCACCACGAGTGGAAGGCCCTGACTGGCCCCCGGAAGGAGGAGGTCCGCCGGCTCCGTCGGCGGTACGAGCGGCTGTGGGATCGGATCGTCCGCGAGCTACCGGGCGTGGCGGATCCTCGGTTCGCCAGGCTCCTGGTGCTGTCCGCGGCGAACTGGACATATACGTGGTACCGGCCCGATGGACCGCTATCGCCGGGGGAGGTGGCCGACCGGTTCACGGGCCTCCTCCTGGCCGGCCTGGGAGCGAGGGAGGACACGTCGTGAGCTACGAAGAGCGCAGGACCGAGTTCAAATCCCGCATCGACGCCGGCGAGAAGGTCGAGGCGGGGGACTGGATGCCCGACGAGTATCGCCAGTCGCTCCTCAAGTTCATCGAGATGCACGCCAACTCGGAGGTGATGGGCTGCCTGCCCGAACGGGAGTGGATCCCCCGGGCCCCGACGCTCCGCCGGAAGCTCTCCCTCACGGCCAAGGTCCAGGACGAGGCGGGCCACGGACAGATCCTGTACCGGGTGGCCGAGGACCTGGGCAAGAGCAGGGAGCAGATGTTCGACGACCTGGTCAACGGCCGTACGAAGTTCCACAACGTCTTCCACTACCCGACGGAGTCGTGGGGCGACGTGGCGGTGATCGGGTGGCTGATCGACGGCGCGGCCCTGGTCACGCAGAAGGCCCTCCTCGACTGCTCGTACATGCCCTACGTCCGGGCCATGCGCCGGATCTGCCCGGAGGAATCGCTCCACCTCCGCCACGGCGAGGAGCTGACCCTGGAGCTCGTCAGCGGAACACCGGAGCAGCGGGACATGTTCCAGGACGCCGTCAACCGATGGTGGCGGCCGATCATGCACTTCTTCGGCCCGCCGTCCAAGCCCGAGAAGGACGTCCTCCTGCACTGGGGGATCAAGACCCGGTCGAACGAGGACCTCCGTCAGGAGTTCTTCTCCACGTACGTCCCCAAGCTGTGGGACCTCGGGATCAGCGTCCCGGACGCCGAGCTTCGCTACGACGACGAGCGGGGCGAGTGGCTGTGGGGCGATCCCGGCTGGGACGAGTTCTGGCAGGTGGTCAAGGGCAACGGCCCGATGACCAAGACCCGGCTCCTGTACCGGAAGACCATGTGGGACCACCACGCCTGGGTCCGTGAGGTGTTCGCCGGGATCCCGCACGGCACCGAGGCCGCCTGACGGGGTTGGACCGGTGCACATCTGGGACGTGCTCTCCCGCCGCCGAGACGGGGACCCGTGGCAGGTCGTCGGCTCGATCAACGCCCCCGACCTCGATCTGGCCATGATGCTGGCCCGGGAGACCCACTTCCGTCACGGCGAGGGGACCACATTCGCCCTCCGCCGCCGAGGCGAGGACCAGACCCACGAGTGTCCCGACCCGAGCGGCATCGGGGGGGTGGTGGGGAAGGAGTACCGCCGCCAGGAGGGCTACGTCGGGGTCGGGGCCAAGCTGAAACGGGTCCACGCCCTGATGGCCGAGCGCGGCCTGGTCATCGATCGCCCCCGGCCGAGGGGTCATCGTCCCCGGGCCGCCAAGGAGGCCGCCGGTGCCTGATCCTCGCCTGGGACTCGTCCTGGCCCTGGCCGACGACGAGCTCGTCCTGGGCCACCGCCACTCCGAGTGGACCGGATGGGCGCCATACCTGGAGGAGGATCTGGCGTTCTCCTCGATCGGCCAGGACGAGATCGGCCACGCCCGCCTGCTGTACGAGCTGGCGGAGCGGCTGGCCGGCAAGGACGCCGACGCCCTGGCCCTGGGGCGCGAGCCGGGCGAGTACCGGCACGCCATCCTGTGCGAGCGGCCGAACGGCGAGTGGGGCTACACCATCGCCCGCCAGTACCTGTACGACACCGCCGACGACGTCCGGCTCGCCTCCCTCGAGGGTTCGTCGTTCGCGGAGCTGGCCGCCGCCGTGAGAACGATCCGCCTGGAGGAGAAGTACCACCTGGAGCACGCCGGCCAGTGGTTCGAGCGGCTGGCGAACGGTCCGGTGGAGGCCCGTCAGCGGTTCGCCCACGGGCTCGAGGGGGCCATCGGAGAGGCCCTGGCGGTGTTCGAGGAGGTGCCGGACGAGAAGGCGTTGGTGGCGGACGGAGTGCTGCCCCGGTCGAACGAGGACCTCCTGGGGGAGTGGCTGGGACGGCTCGGGGCCGACCTCGACCGGGTCTCGCTCGACTGGGTCCTGACCTCGCACACCGGCGCGGACGGGGAGATGGTGCCCACCTCATCCGGGGAGATCGAGGCCGGACCGACGCTCACCGTCCCGGGGGTCGAGCGCCGGGACGGACGGTGGGTTCACGTCGGAGAGTTCGCGGGCCAGGGTGGGCGCCGTGGTCGCCATACCGAGGACTTCGCGGCGCTGTGGGAGGAGATGACCGGGCTGTACCGGGCCCTTCCGGGAGCGACGTGGTGAGGACGGAGACGGACACGCTGGAGGGGCGGGTTCGCCGGGCCCTGGACGGCGTCCACGACCCCGAGATCCCGGCCTGCTCGATCACCGACCTGGGGATGGTCGAACGGGTCGAGGTCACCGGCCACGCGGTCGAGGTCGATCTCCTCCCGACGTTCGTCGGGTGCCCGGCCAAGGACCTGATCGGCGAGGACGTCCGGGTCGCTCTCCGGTCCGCGGCGGAGGGACACGACGTCCGGGTCCGGTTCGTCCACGACCCGCCCTGGACCACCGACCGGATCACCGACCGGGGACGGGAGCGGCTCCGCGACGTCGGCATCGCCCCCCACTGGGACCGCCCGGACGGCGGGCCGATCGCCATCTCCCTCCTCTCCACGTCCAGCCCCGTGCCGTGTCCGTTCTGCGGCGCCGAGGACACCGTGATGGAGTCCCGGTGGGGACCGACGCCCTGCCGAACCCAGCACTTCTGCCGGGCGTGCCGCAATCCGTTCGAGGGCTTCAAGGAGAAGTAGCCGAGCCGGTCAGTCAGAGTGTCGGCTTCGTCACCATCAGGAAAACGATGACCACGACATTGACGGCCAGAAGGATCCCCACCACGCGGCCCCGGGTGGCCAGCCGGCCGAACTCGGGCGACCGGGGGCCGTCGGACTCGTAG
The DNA here is from genome assembly GCA_035642095.1 of Actinomycetota bacterium. GTDB lineage: Bacteria > Actinomycetota > UBA4738 > UBA4738 > CALAEC01 > DASQTB01. The sequence goes on from DASQTB010000031.1 coordinate 28,244, forward strand.
ACGGCGATCTGCTTCCGCAACGTGGGGGTGTAGACCACCAGACCGACCACGATGGCCAGGGCGTAGAGCGCCAGGGCCAGGGCGATCCAGAACGTGGTCAGCTCGAACGGGCTGATGGCCACCATGATCAGGCCGGTGACGAGCAGCAGGCCGTACGCCGGGTTGGCGAACCGATCGTCGAGCACCTTGACGCCTCGCAGGACGTACCCCTCGTGATCGGGCTGTCGTGCCGCGCGGGCCAGCCAGACGCCGTACGAGGCGTTGAAGCCGACGGCGATGATGGCGAACAGGATATGCAGGAACTTGACGATCTCGAAGGCGCTCATCCGTCGACTCCCATCCACCACTCGATGAACTCGGTGCACCGCCCGTCTTCGTCCAACCGGATCACCCACAGGTTGCTGCATTCGGGAGGGTCGTCCTTGAGGGCCGTCGTCCACCCTCGGACGAATCCGGTCGAGCCGTCCACACCGAGGACCTCGTACCGGAATCCCCACTCCCCCGGCTCGTCTTTCCGACCCAGCCACTCGCGGACGATGGCCTCGCGCCCGGTCCACGGCTCCCGATGCGGGGCGGTGTAGTAGCGGGCGTCGTCGGTGAACAGAGCGCCGATCTGATCGGGAGCGTTCGACCCCCACGCCTCGACGTAACGATCGACCCAGGCGGCGACGTCCGACCGTTCCACCGCCCCATCATGGCCGGTCCGAGGATGCGAAGCCAACCGATGACCGGAGAGGGGCCACCCCACAGGGGCGGCCCCTCACCGATGGTGCATAGGTGCGCCTGCGTATCAGATCTGGCCGCGGATCTCCCCGCCGGGGAAGTCACCGGGGCCGGTGTTCGGTGGTGCCACGCCGTCGTTGGTGTGCACGTTCACGTACGCCGTCCCCGCCTCCATGGCCGCCAGGACCTGCGAGAGACTCGTCCATCCGCATGCGTTCCCGGGATCCGGGGCGGTGAGCGTCCCCTCGGCCAGCACCCCGCTGAACCTGCCGCCCGCAACCGGACCGGTGAACAGGGTGACGCCGACCGGACCGGCCTCCCCGGCCGCGCCGCAGTGGATGTGTGCGGCGAACACGTTGTCGATGTT
>DASQTB010000032.1:0-25280 GCA_035642095.1 Actinomycetota bacterium
TCCACCGCCTCGTGGAGACGGCGCCCGGTCGACAACCGCTCGGCCGTGTCACCGAGCTCGGCCCGCTCCCGCTCCAGGTCGGGAAGGACCGACAGGGCGCTCCGGATGGCCCCGATCCTGGCCGCGAGCGCCTCGTGCCGCTCTCGGTGATGATCGGCCTGCTCCTCAAGGGCCTTCCGTTCGATCCCGATCTGGTCCACCCGCTCGCGGATCCGGTCCGACTCCCGAAAGTTCGCCTCCGCCTGGCCGGCGCGGGCCGTGGCCTCTTCCAGGGCCATGACCGCCTCCCGGGCCAGCACCTCCCACCTGGCCCGCTCGGCTTCGGCCTCCTCCAATCGAGCCTGCTCCTCCTCGAGATCGGGAAGGGCCCCGGCCATCCGCTCCGCATCCCCCTTCCGTTCCCTGGCCCGCGACCTGGCCTCCGCCCGAGCGTCGTCGACCGGTCGGATCCCGAGAAGCCGAAGGACCATGGCCTTCCGCTCGCCCGGCCGGTACTCGGAGAACGCGTCGAGCTGCTTCTGCTCGGCGAAAACCGAGGCCCGGAACACCTTGTGATCCATGCGCAACAGCCGGCCGAGCTCGGCATCCACATCCGTGACGCCGCTGGCCAGAATGACGTCGCCGACGAACAGCTCGGCGTCGGTCTGGTGGTTCCGTCCCCGGATCGTCCTCCGAACCTCGTAGTGCTGTCCGCCGTGCTCGAACACCAGGCGAACCGCGCCGTCGGTGAGAACGCCGTGCGTCCGGATCTGCCTCTTGTCCGTCCGGGCCCGGCCGTAGAGGGCGTAGGCCACCGACTCCACGAGGGTCGACTTGCCGGCGCCGTTCGGCCCGAAGATCCCGATCACCCGGGCGGGCAGCTCCAGATCGACCTCCTCGAACACCCGGTAGTTGCGAAGGGAGAGCTCGAGGATCCTCATACCGTCTCCGACTCCGCCCCGACCAGCAGCTCCTTCCCGGTCGACCGGACCCGGTGGCGATCGAGGCCCGCCAGGTCCTGTCGCTCGAGGTAGGAGTCCCACTCCACCTCCAGGCGTCCGATCTCCGGCCCGGCCTGCACGGCCAGCGCCTGGGAGGAGAACTCGGGCTCGACCTGTACATGGACGGCGCCGGGAACAGCCTCCAGGAAGTCATCCGGCGAGACCTGTCGCAGGGCAGCGGGATCGACCTCGTTCAGGAACAGGCGAACGACGGCTCCTCGGAGAGATCCCGCTGCGGCCCGGGTCGCCGCGTCGAGGAGCTCTCCCGGACCCATGCCCCCGGCATCGATCGCGAACGTGAGGAGCGGCCGCTCGCCCGGATTCGGGTGATGGTCCACCTCACCTGTCGCCGTGTCCAGGACGATCAGCCCCTTCGGGCCCACCTTGTTGTTCGGTCGGTCAGAGAACCAGAAGGAATCGGTCGATCCCGCGTACCAGGTTCGACGAGAGATCTTCTGAAGCTGGTGATAGTGACCGAGCAGCACGTGATCGAACCGCCGATCGAACGCCCCTTCCGGAACCTCGATCTCGTTGATGTCGTACTTGCTCGCCGGTAACGAGGTCAGGGCGACGTGGGCCAGGAGGACGCTCGGGGGATCGGCCCGGAGCTCCGAGGCCGAACGTTCCAGCTCGGATCTGAAGTCCTCGACGGAGAGCGTCTGGGGAACGGCGTGAACTCGGACCCCGGCCACCTCGACCGTCACCGCTTCCATTCGCCAGCAGAAGGTGACGTTGGGGAATACCTCTTCCAGGGCGGCGTAGGGCGAGCCCGTCCCCCGGAGCCGGGGCGTGTCGTGATTTCCGCTGATGGCCACGCCCGGGATACCGGCCTGCTCCAGCCGGCGGAGGGCCACCAGGACCCGGGTGAACACCCGGTACGAAGGACGGGCGTGGTCGAAGATATCGCCGAGCCACAGGAAGCCGTCGGGCTCGAGCTCCAGGGTGGTGTCCACGGCCCAGTCGAACGAGCGGAGGAAGTCCTCCTCCCGCAGGTTCCGTCCTTCCTCGTCCCTCAGATGGGCCAGGTGTGACCGTCCGAGGTGGGCGTCGCCGAGCGCTACCACCCGGGCCATCTACTCGGCGAACCCCCTCGCCGCCTCGGCCGGCCGGGGAGGAAGGGGGGAGGGTCCCCGGACCGACTTCAGGTACTCCTCGTACAGGTGAACCTTCGCGGGGAGGGCGAACGGTGCCTCCAGGTTGGTGACGATGGCCTCGCCCGGCATCAGCGTCTGGATCTCGGGACCCAGGTCCTTGATGTCCTGCTTGGACGAGCCCCGAAGGATGCTTCGGTCCTTCTCGTCGGCCAGGCCCAGGACGAAGAAGGTGTTGAACTGACTGAGCAGCTCGTCGTCGATCAGCTTCGGTTGCTGGCTGATGGCGCACAGCCCGATCTTGAACTTCCGGCCCTCTCGGGCCACCCGGGGGAACACGTTCTCGTCGGACCGCTTGACCCGGGCCAGGACACGCTGAGCTTCCTCCAGAGCCACCAGCGTGGGGGGGAGGGTGGCGAAGGCGTCCCGATCCTCCAGCGACCGGCCGGCGAAGGTGTCCAGGAGCCGACGGGTGATGACCGAAGCCACCAGGATCTCCTCGACGTCCGAAAGCCCGCTCGTCTCGACCAGCACGGAGTGTCCTCCTGACAGCTCTTCGACGATGCGTTCGGACAGCGAGGACTGGGACGGGTCCCGGCTGATGCACGGGAGATCGAGGATCCGCCGGGCCCGCCGGCGGATCACCCGCAACGTCGCCGGAGAGCCGCCGACCTGGGTGGCCAGATGGTCGAGGTCCTCGGCCTCGTCGGCCACCACCGGCAACCAGTCGTCTCGGTGAAGGCGCTGCAACCGTTCGATCGCGTCGAGCTGCGGTCCGCTCCACTCGTACGCGGTCTGGAGGTCCCCCGTGGTGAGTTCCGACAGGGACAAGCGGAGGGCCGTGTGATCGGCGGCCCCGCCGGGTCGGGTGGCGTAGACCCTCAGCCGGTCGACGGCCCACGGATGGTCGCGGAGACCCCTCCGGGTGCCGGCCCCCCCGTCCAGGTACTCCCCGTGGGGATCGAACAGGAGCAGCGCGTATCGGCCCTGGGACTCCAGGATCGTCCCGGCCAGGACCTTCATCAGGTTGGACTTGCCCATGCCCGTCGTGGCGAACACGCCGACGTGCGAGGTCAGCGTGTCACCGCGGATCCCCACCTCCAGGTCGATGGTGTCCTCGCCCGAACGGAGGAACCCGACCCGGAGGTCACCCATGCGTTCGCGCAGGAAGGCGAAGTCCTCGGCGGTCGGGGCGGTGATCCTGGCGAACTGGGCCGGGAGCGACTTCGGCTTGCGGAACTCCCCGGACGGGTCGATGTATCCGAGCGGCGCCGCGGTGGCCACCTTGTACAGCCGCTGCTCGGGGTCGTGGAGCGAGTACGGCGTGCCGGCCGCGTCGCCGGCCATGTACGCCCCGGCGGTCCGCTCCGCCCACCGCGGATCGGTGGAATCGGAACCGTAGGTCACGTCGATGACCCGGAACAAGTAACGTCGGCCGCGTTCGGGGTCCTCCGCGGCCAGGAGCTCGCCGAGGAACAGGTCCGTGCCGTGGAACGCTCGGAACTGCGCCTCGAGGACGCTTCGCCCGAAGATCCTCCCCCTGTACTCGTCGGTCACGACCGGTTCAGCACCTCGTGGAAGTCCTGGAACAGCGTCTCGATGTCGTCCTCGGGCATCCCCAGCCGGGCGAGCTCCCCGCGGAACGTCCGCCGGAGATCGGCCACCGCATAGCCGGAGACTCGCGCCGCGCGGTGGGCCCGGGCCAGCGGGTAGGGGTAGCCCACGAACGCCGCGTCGTCCGAACAGCCCGCCAGCCGGGCCAGCACGTCCTCGGCCCGGCCGACGCCGCCGGCGAGGTCGACCCGGAACGCGTGCGCCGCGGTCGGAGCCAGGTGGGCCACGAAGATCTCGCCGACGTACATCCGGGCGAACGTGGGATCCGTCGAGATCCGGGCGAACCACGGCCGCGATCCGAGCTCCCGATCGCCCCTTCGTTTCAGGAGTCCCACCAGCGGGGCGTTCCGTCCCCAGAACAGGGTGGACGCTTTCACCACGCCGGCCAGGGCCACGCCTCGCTCGACCGCTTCTCCGTGAACCCGACGGACGTACTCGGCCGGCACGAACGGCCCGCCGTGCAGTGAGCCGTCGACCAGGACCAAGTCGCCCGGGGCAGCCTGGGCGATCGTCCTGCTCGTCTCCTCCCATTCCGCGCACTCCCGCAGGAAATCGACCGGCCGGAGACGTTCGGGAACCTCCGTGGGAACGTCGCAGGCCATGCGCTCCAGCGTGCTCCTGTACAAGCCGCGCATCTCGTCCGTGGAGACCGCCCGCACGGTCAGTGGGGGCGCCTCGACCAGATCGGTGACGCCATCCGAGAACCGGACACGGGCCGCCCGAGAGGCCGCCACCTGGAAGGATCGGCCGTCGGCCAGCACGCACGATCCACCATCGATGGCCCACACGGTCCCGGCGTCGATGGGGGAGAGGGGAGTCAGCTGGAACGCGTCGGGGTGACCGGCTACGACGACATCGTCGAGCAGCCCCAGCTGTCCCTCGGCCACCCGGATCTCCGCTGCCGGTCGCTCCAGGAGATCCAGGACGAACGATGCGGCATCATCCACGCCCCGGCTGTCGGCCAGATCGGCTCCGGCGACGATGTCAGCCGGCACGGACATGAGCGCCCCGCCCCCTCATCGTGCCGAAGGATACCGTTCGCTCCCGACATGATCTCGAAACGGGCGTTCGAAGGTGTGACAAGTTTGACAGCGAACAAGCCGCCGACTAGCATTCCTTCCGCTTCGCCGGACGCGGCGGGGCGCAGGGCTCACAGAGGCTGAGTAGAGAACGCGGCGCCCCGGCGCTGCGGCCCCAAAGGTCTCTGTGGGCCCTTTCGCATCGAGGGAATATCCCGATCCCCTCCGGCGTTCCCCGAACACCCGAGGCGTACAATGTCCCGTCCTGGGAAGGATCGGCTAAGCCGTGGAAGAGCCCGAGAACGCCGTCGAGCCGGCCGAGGAGCCGGCCGAGGCCAGCCTGGACGAGATGCTGGCCAAGAAGGAAGAGGAGCCCGCCCCGGAGGAGGAGGGGGAGGAAGAGTCCGTCCTGGAGACGGGCCGTGACGAGCGGGTCGAGTCGCTGTCCGTCAAGGTCGTTCCCCAGCAGCCCACTGAGTTCGTGTGCAAGAACTGCTTCCTGGTGAAACACCGAAGCCAGTTGGCCGACAAGAAGCGGATGTATTGCGTGGACTGCGCGTAGCCGCTGTCCCTCTGCCCCTCTCCCTCCTGCTCGCCGCGGGATCGGGCCTCACGCTCTGGCTTGCTCTGCCCCCCGCCGATCTCGGCTTCCTGGGCCTCGGAGCCCTGATCCCCTTGCTGTGGGCATTGCGCGGCGCCGGGGCCCGGCGGGGAGCCCTCCTGGGGCTGGTGTTCGGCCTGGCCTTCTTCGGCCTCCTCCTGTCGTGGCTGCTGCCGGTCACCGGGGTGGGTTGGGCGGCCCTGGTCCTGGGGGTGGCCGCCTTCCTGGTGATCTTCGGAGCCCTGGTGCCGGTGGTGTGGCGTGACGAGGCACCCGTCCGAACCGCGCTGGCCGTCGGAGCCGCGTGGGCATTGGTCGAATGGCTTCGGTCGGTATGGCCCTTCGGCGGATGGGCGTGGGTCGGGCTGGGCGCAACGCAGCACGACTCACCCCTCCTGTCGGGGGCCTCGATGGTGGGCGCCCTGGGGCTGGGCTTCGTGGTGGCCGTCATCAACGCGCTGCTCATCCTGGGGGCGCTCCGGTTGCGGAGCGGCCTCCGGAGGTGGACGTGGCCGATCGGAGTGGGGGGTGCCATCGCCCTGGCGGCCGCGTTGGTCCCGGTGCCCGCTCCAGCCGGGCCGGCGGTGGACGTGGCCGTGATCCAGGGGAACGTTCCGCTCCGACTCGGCACGGCCAGCCGGATCATCGAGGACAACATCGTGGCCAGGAACCACGCCGACCTCCATCTCGGGCTCGCCGCCGACCCGCCGGACCTTGCGGTGTGGCCGGAGAACGCCCTGGACCGCGATCCCACAACGGACCCGATCCTCGGAACCGAGGTCGCCTCGGCCGTCCGGGTTGTGGGCGCTCCCGCCCTGGTTGGGGCCATCACGGAGACTCCCGACGGGAGGCTCCTGAACGAAGACCTCCTGTACACGCCCGGCGCTGGGGTCGTCGACCGGTACGCCAAAAACCACCTCCTCCCGTTCGGCGAGTACGTCCCGTTCCGGCGCCAGCTTTCCTGGATCCCCGATGTGGAACGGGTCCGGGCCGACCTCTCCCCGGGCGAGGTGCCGGGGAGATTCCGCCTGCCGTCCGGCGATTTCGCCGCGATCATCTGCTTCGAGAACGCCTTTCCGGACCTCGTTCGCGACTTCGTCACCGAGGAGAGCGGGTTCCTGGTGGTCTCCACGAACAATTCGACGTTCGGGATCAGCGCCGCCCCCGAGCAGCACGTCGTCCTGTCGGAGCTCCGGGCCGTCGAGTCGGGGCGATGGGTGGTCCACGCCGCGCTCTCCGGGATCTCGGCCTTCATCAGCCCTCGGGGGGAGGTCGTGTCTGACACGCCCCTGTTCCGGTCGGCGGTGCTTCGAGGGGAGTTCAGGAGAGCCTCGGGGACCACGGTCTACGACGCCATCGGGGGGTGGATGCCCCTTGCTCTCCTGATCCTCCTCGGACTGGCCTATCTGAGCCCCGGTCGGTCCGCCGGACGGCCGCTCCCGCCGCTACCCGGGGCGTTCCGCCTGAGCGTGGTCCTGCCGACGTACAACGAGCGCGACACGATCGAGGAGGTGATCGACCGGGTCCTTCAGACGTCCGACCGGGTGGACGTCACGGTGGTCGACGATTCTTCACCGGATGGAACCGGCGACATCGTCCGAAAGCTCGCCGAGCGCGAGCCCCGGATCACCCTGGTCGAGCGACCCGAGAAGGGCGGGCTGGCCAGCGCCTATCTCGACGGGTTCGTCCTGGCGATCGCCGGACGGGCGGACCTCGTCGTGGAGATGGATTCCGACCTGTCGCACCGTCCCGAGGACCTGCCGAGGCTTCTCCACGGGGCCGACCGCTATCACCTGACCATCGGGAGTCGGTACGTGCCCGGCGGAGAGATCCGGAATTGGAGCCCGGTCCGACGGCTGCTGTCCCGAGGGGGGAACTGGTACGTCCGTCTCCTGCTGGGCCTCCCCGTGGCCGACGCCACCAGCGGATTCCGAGTCTATCGGCGGGATGCCCTTCGGGAGCTGATCACCCACCGCCTCCGGTCCGAGGGATATGGCTTCCAGATCGAGTTGGCGTACCGGGCCTGGCGTCGAGGGATGTCGGTGGGGGAGGTGCCCATCACGTTCGAGGAGCGACGGCACGGTCAGTCCAAGATCTCCCGGGCCATCGTCGTCGAGGCGTTGTGGCAGGTGTTCGGATGGGCCATCCGGGACCGGCTCCTCCGGCGCCGCCCGCCGTCCCGGGAGCGGCATCCGAGCGCGCGGCCGGCGTAACGGCGCTGATCATCGACGCGGCGCCGCGTACGCTGGTGGGATGACCCAGCCGGTCGTGACCCGCCCGGCGGTCGTCGACGACGCGGAGGCGGTGACCCGAATCTACAACCAGGGGATCGAGGAGCGGCAGGCCACCTTCGAGACCCGTCTCCGGAAGTCGGAGGAGATCCGATCGTGGCTCGGGGAGGGGATCCCGTTCGTCGTGGCCACGATGAATGGGGCGGTGGTGGGATGGGCGGCGGCGCACCCGTATCGACCGGGCCGGACCGTATATCGGGGGGTGGGCGAGTTCTCCGTGTACGTGGATCGTCGGGCCCGTCGGAACCGGGCCGGACTCGCGCTCCTCGAGGCGCTGATCCAACGATGCCGGGACCGCGGCTTCTGGAAGCTGGTGGCCCGGGTGTTTCCGGAGAACGAGGCCAGCCGGGCTCTCTGCCGGATGGCGGGATTCCGGGAGGTCGGCGTGTATCGGCACCATGCTCGGCTCGACGGCCGGTGGCGTGACTGCGTGATCGTCGAGCGGCTCCTCGAGCCTGAACCGTGAGTCGGACGAAGGGGGGTTGGGCGTGCGATGGGATGAGTTCGAGCGAACGTGCCCGGAGCTGGCCGGGCTGGCCCTCGACCGGTTCGCCCGGGATCAACTGGTGATGCTGGGGACGCTTCGCCGAGACGGCTCGCCCCGGATCAGTCCCTGCGAGCTCGATCTGGCCGCGGGACAGCTGCTCCTGGGCATGATGTGGCGCTCGCCCAAGGCCCTGGACCTGATGCGTGACCCTCGGATCGTGGTCCACACCGTCACGTGCAACCGGGAGGGGACCGACGGCGACGTCAAGCTGTACGGCCACGCCATCGCCGTCGAGGACCCCAAGATCAGAACCGCCTACCGTCACGCCATCCGGGCCCGGATCGACTGGGAGCCCCGGGAGGGCTCGTACCACCTGTTCGCCCTCGACGTGGATTCCGCCGGCTACCTAAGGTTCGAATCCGGCCACAAGGTGGTCTGGGCCTGGGATCCTCGGGACGGCCTCCGGAAGGATCGACGGCCGGCCCTGGAGGCCTGATCAATCCCCCCTAATGGACGTTACGTAAAGTAGTCCCGAACTGACCTGCGGCGCCCGGATTGCCCACCCCTCTTTCGCATCCTTCACGCCGGCCGGCGGAGCTGCCCCATCACGGCTTCCCGGACGGCGGCCAGCCATCGGGACTGCCGGCCCAGGATCGCCGCAGCGAGGCCCTCGCCTTCGCGGACCAGACCGAGCAGAACGTGCTCCGGTCCGAGATAGGGGTGTCCCAGTGAGAGCGCCTCCCGGAGGGGCTAGCTGGAGGGTCTTCCTGGCCCGGGGGGGTGAATCGCCTGCCCCGGCCTCGCTGCCAGGCACAGGTCCCTTCCAGGGCCCCCGGTCCGAACGACGCCTCGATCGACCGGCGGACCACCTCGAGGTCGATCCCCACGGCGGCCAGGGCGTCGGGGTCGGGCCGGGGAGCCAGCTCCGGGCACTCCCCCACGATGGCCCGGACGGCGCCGGTCACGGCGGCCCGGGTCAAGCCGACGGACTCCATCGCTCTCGAGGCCACCGTGTCCTCGCCGAACAGCCCCAGCAGCAGATGCTCGGTTCCCACGCAGTTGTGGCCGAGCGGGGGGGCTCGTCCTGGGCCCGGGCCACCACCCGCCGGGCCTCCGCGGTGAAGCGCTCGAACACGCCCTATCTCCTGGCCCGTCGCCGGCGGCCGTACCTCCGGTGGACGGCCTGCTTGGTGACGCCGAGCGCCCGCCCGATCTCCTCCCACGACCACCCCAACGCTCGGGCCTTGGTGACCTGGAGTTCCTCGAGCGATTCCAGGAGGACGCGGAGCGAGGCCACGGCGGCCAGGCCCACGGCGGGATCACGGCTCGACGCTTCTCCGGCGAGCTTCGTCGCTCCCTGCATGCGTCAACCATACTTGACGCATGGACACGAGTATGTCAACCGCCGTTGACGCCGGTTCCTGCTGCGGTCACCAACAGATCTTCAGCGACCGGGCCGCCAGGGCCTCGTCCAGGCGACGCACGGGTGTGGTGACCGGCGCGTCGCGCAGCAGGTCGGGTCGCTCCTCGGCGTCCCGAGCCGCCCGGTTCATCGCCTCCGCGAAGCCGTCGAGGGTCTCCTTCGACTCGGTCTCCGTCGGCTCGACCATCAGCGCCTCCTCGACGATCAGGGGGAAATACACCGTCGAGGGGTAGAAGCCCAGGTCGATCAGCCGCTTGGCCACGTCCATGGCCCGGATCCCCCGCTTCTTCAGGCGCTTCGCAGTGGAGACGAACTCGTGCATGGGCGGTCCGTCCGGGAACGCCAGCGGATAGGCCTCCTTCACCCGCTGGGCCAGGTACCGAGCATTGAGCACCGCTCGCTCCCCCACCTCGCGGAGCCCGTCGCCCCCATAACCGAACACGTACGCGTACGCTCGGACCAGAACGCCGAAATTCCCGTTGAAGCCGTGGACCCGACCGATGGAGTCCGGTCGGTGGTGATCCCATCGGAACGTGCCGTCCTCGCCCCGCTCCACCAGCGGGGAGGGAAGGAACGGTGCCAGTTCCTCGTCCACGGCGACGGGACCGGCCCCCGGTCCTCCACCGCCGTGGGGCGTGGCGAAGGTCTTGTGGGTGTTCATGTGGACGATGTCGAATCCCATGTCTCCCGGCCGGACCCGCCCCAGGATCGCGTTCAGGTTCGCCCCGTCGTAGTACAGGAGCCCGCCGATGTCGTGGATGACCCGGGCGATCTCCAGGATGTCCTTCTCGAACAGGCCGAGCGTGTTCGGGTTGGTGATCATCAGCCCGGCCACGTCGTCGTCGACCAGTTTCTCCAAGGCGGAGAGGTCGACCAGTCCCCTGGCATCGGACGGGACCGTGGCCACCTCGTAGCCGGCCATCCGGACGCTGGCCGGGTTCGTCCCGTGGGCGGAATCGGGGATCACGATGCGCCGCCGGGCACCGCCCTGCCGGAGATGGAAGGCCCGCATGATCAGCAACCCGGTCAGCTCGCCCGATGCCCCCGCCGCAGGCTGGAACGTCGCCCGGGCCATGCCAGTAACCTCGCACAAGGCCCGCTCCAGCGACCACAGCAGCTCCAGCGCGCCCTGCACGGTGGCATCGGGCTGGTGCGGGTGGAGCCGCTGGAATCCGGGTAGGGCCGCCGCCGTCTCCGCGATCTTCGGGTTGTACTTCATCGAGCACGAGCCGAGGGGATAGAAACCAGTGTCCACGCCGTAGTTCCGCTGGGCCAGCCGAGTGTAGTGGCGGATCAGGTCCCGCTCCCCCACCTCGGGGAGGGAGACCGGAGCGTCGCGGCGATGTTCGTCGGGGATCGCCGCCGGCGGCACGTCGAGCGGTGGGAGCGAGGACGCCCTCCGCCCGGGGCGGGACAGCTCTTTGAGCGTCGCCGGAAACCCTCCGGGATCGCCCGTCCGGACCGGGGCGCCGGTATGGGTGGCCGGGTGGGGCTGTTCGATCATCCGGCGATCTCCCCCATCGCCTCGACCAACGCGTCGATCTCCTCCCGGGTCCGTCGCTCCGTGCAGGCGACCAGGAGGGAGCCCTCGACGACGGGGCCGACCAGGAACCCCCGATCGGCCAGGGAGTCCCGGACTGCCTCGGGTTCGGTCACCGAGACGGCGAACTCCTTGAAATACGGGGCGGCCGGGTAGGTCAGGCGGACACCGTCCACCGAGCTCATCCTGGCGGCCGCGTATCCGGCCTTGGCCGCGCAGGCCCGGCCCAGCTCGACCAGGCCTTGAGGTCCGAGCCAGGCCAGGTACACCGCGGCGGCCACGGCCATCAGGGTCTGGTTCGTGCAGATGTTGGAGGTGGCCTTCTCCCGGCGGATGTGCTGCTCCCGGGCCTGGAGGGTGAGGACGTACCCCGGCCGCCCGTCGACGTCCTCGGTCAGCCCGGCGATCCGCCCGGGCATCCGACGGACGTCCCGGAGACCCGCCGCGATCACGCCGAGGTAGGGCCCGCCGAAGCTCAGGTGGTTCCCCAGCACGTGCCCTTCCCCCACGGCGATGTCGACGCCGAGCTCGCCCGGTGAGGCCAGCACCCCCAGGGACAGAGGGTCGAAGACATGGATCGCCCGGGCGCCGTGGTCGCGGGCGGCGGCGAACACTTCCCGGGCGGGCTCCAGGATCCCGAAGACGTTTGGGTGCTGGAGGACCACGCAGGCCACGTCATCTCCCAGGTCGGGGATCGATGTCCGCCCCCCTTCCCCGTCCCACCGCTCCGGACGGTAGCCGGCCCCCGCGCCGTAGGTCTCCAGCGTCTGGACGTACCGGGGGTCGACCGTCCGGGCGACCAGCACGCGCTCCCGCCCGGTGGCCGACCGGGCCAGGTTGACCGCCTCCACCAGGGCCGTCGGGCCGTCGTACAGGGAAGCATTGGAGACCTCGAGCCCGGTCAGATCGCAGATCATCGACTGGTATTCGAACAGCGCCTGAAGGATCCCCTGCGACAGCTCCGGCTGATACGGCGTGTACGAGGTCTGGAGCTCCGACCGGCCGGCCACGGCCCACACCGCGGCCGGGACGTAGTGGTCGTACGCGCCGCCGCCGGCGAAGCAGACCAGGTCGTCCGCGTGCCGGTTTCGCGAGGCCAGCCGGCGGAGGTCCTCCAGGAGCTCGATCTCGGACAGGCCGGCAGGGATGTCCGGAGCGTGATCCAGCATGACCTCGGCCGGGATATGCCCGTACAGATCGTCCAGTGACTCCAGGTCCAGGGAGGCCAGCATCTCCTGGACGTCCTGATCGGTATGGGGCGCGAATCGAAGACCGCTCACCTGGCGGGCATCCTATCGCGGAGGGTCCTCTAGGCCGACTCGGAGGACCGCTCGTCCTCCAGCCCGTACTTGGTGACCAGCGACAGGTAGTCCCGCTGGTAGAAGACCTTGCACTTCACGTCGGGATAGAGCTCGAGCAGGCGGCGGACCTTTCGGTTCTTCCGAGTCACCAGCTTCTGGTTCATCGTGGTGATCTCGATGTACAGGTCCCAGGCCGGCAGGTAGAAGTCCGGAGTGAACTGCTGGATGACATTGCCCTGCCGATCCCATTCCAGATCGAACGACCGGGGCTCGTACGTCCACTCGATCTGGTAGAAGTCCAACAGCCTGGCGAACTGTCGCTCGCTGGCGTGGGCGAAGGAAACGGACTCGCTGTCCTGGGCTTCGGAAGCCTCGATGGCCTTCGTCAACTGCCTCCGGCCCGGGCGGCTGCCCTGGCCGTCTTCCTGACCGACCCCTCCACGTCGCTCCAGACCTTGTCGACGGCGATGCCGAACACGCCCTGACCGCGCTGGAGGAGGTCCATCACCTCGTCGGGGGACTCGCACGCGTAGATCTTGTTTCCATCCGAGAGCAGTGTAAGCCCGACGGGGGGTTTCTTCAGGTGATCCTGCAGATAGCCGATGGCCTTCCGGATCCGCTGAAGGTTCACCCCCGTGTCCAGGAGGTTCTTGATCGCCTTGAGCATCACGATGTCCTGAAAGGAGTACTCGCGCTGGGTTCCCGATCCCCCGGCGTCCCGAACGCTCGGCGTGACCAGGTCCGTCCGGGCCCAGTAGTCCAGCTGGCGATAGGAGATGCCCACGATCTTGGCCACCTCCGGTGCACGGAACCCCTGCTCCTCGACCAATGTCACACCCCTGAAATTACGAACGCGTCGGTCAGCCTACCTCCGACGCGGAAGGGTGTCAACGATCGCAGCGGGCTCAGCCGGTGCCGGCGGGGCCCTCCTCGAAGTCCTCGGGCCGTACGTTCTCCAGAAACTCCCGGAACTTCTCGACCTCCTGCTCCTGCTCCTCGTCCTCACGGATGACGATGCTGGCCTCGCCGAGCACCTCCTCGTGGGCGAAGATCGGCACCCCCAGTCGCACGGCCAGAGCGATGGCGTCGGACGGGCGGGAAGAGATCTCGAACGACGACCCGTTCTGGCCCATCTCGATGACCGAGTAGAAGGTCCCGTCCCGGAGCTCGGTGATCAGGATCCGATCCACCCGGACGCCGAGCTCCTCGAGCATGTTCTTCATCAGGTCGTGCGTCATCGGCCGGGCCGTTTCCACCCCCTGGAGGGCGAAGGCGATCGCCGTGGCCTCCGAGGTACCGATCCAGATCGGCAGGTACCGCTCCCCCTCGCTCTCCTTGAGGAGAACGATGGGTTGGTTCCCGGGCAACTCGACCCGGACGCCGACCAGGTTCATCTCGATCATCGACCCGAGCCCAATGTATCCCCCACCCCGGAGACCGGCAACCGAACGACTATGCGGACCGTCGGTCCGATTCCGCCAGAAGCGGAACGAGCGCCCTCGGATCCTCCGTCAGCGCGTCCATGTCGTCGACGGCGATGATGTACGGGAGGTTGCGGTAGATCTCGGCGTAGTCGAGGCCGTAGCCGAGCACGAACCTGTCGGGGCAGTCGAATCCTCGGTACCGGATATCGATCGGGGTGATCCGCCGGACCGACTTGTCCAGCAGGGCGCAGACCTCCAGGGACGCCGGCTCCCGGGCTTCCAACGTCGACAACAGGTAGGAGAGGGTGAGACCCGTGTCGACGATGTCCTCGACCACGATCACGTCCTGGCCCAGGATGTCCTGATCCAGGTCCTTCATGATGCGGACCACCCCGGACGAGCGAGCTCCGTACGACGAGATCGACATGAAGTCGACGCTGGCCCGAACGTCGACCGCCCGGAGAAGGTCGGCGTGGAACGTGGCCGCTCCCTTGAGCACCGAGATGAGAACCGGTTCCCGGCCCCGGTAGTCCCGGGTGATGGCTCGGCCGAGATCGCGCACGCGATCCTCGATCTGCCGGGTCGTGTAGAGCACCGTGGCCAGATCGTCCACGGGTGGATTCTAGGCACGACGGGCCGGGGACCCTCTCACCGGAGAGGGCTCATCCGAAGATCGCCCGGAGGACCCGAACGAAGAACCGGCCCACCGAATCCAGTGCTCGCTCCCACCACGCCGGTTCCTCGACCGGGGGCCGGGTCCGGCGAACCGCGGCCTCGGCCACGACGGGAGCTTCGCCGAGCGAGGCGTCCCCCGCCGTGGCGACCACCTGTCCCACGGGATCCCCGGCATCGATCGGGAGCCGGACGCCCGGCTCGGTCCGGACCTCCAGCGTGACCGGTTGCCCGCGGCGGAGGCGCGCCTCGATCCCGCCCGCGGCGACCACCTCCACCCGGTGGCCCTCCACCTCGATCGGCTCGAGCGGCTGGCCTTCGGCGATCACGATCCTTCGTTCGAAGCCGGCGAAGCCGTGGTTCAGGATGACCGCGGCATCGGTGAACGCCTCGCCGGGGGCGCCGAGGGCGACCGACACGAGCCTCAGCCCGTCGCGCTCCGCCGCGGCTACCAGGCAGAAACCGGCCACGGTGGTGTAGCCGGTCTTCACGCCGATCGCCCCTGGGTACAGCCACAACAGCGCGTTCCGGTTCTGGATCCTTCTCGATTCTCCGTCCGGGGCCCTCACCCTGTGGAACCGGGTGGAGACGATGTCTTCGAACCCGGGGGTGGCGAATGCCTCGGTGGTGAGAACGACCAGATCCCGTGCGGTCGAGTAGCCCGAGTCGTCCAGCCCGTTCGGGCTGGCGAATCGAGTGTCCCCCAGGCCGAGCTCTCGGGCCCGCCGGTTCATCCCCTCGACGAACGCCTCCACGCTGCCCGCCACGTGTTCGGCCAGGGCCACGGCCGCGTCGTTGGCCGATTGCAGCATGAGGGCCAGGAGGAGGTCCCGGATCGGAAGCCGCTCACCGGCCTCGAGACCCAGCTCGGCCCCGGACTGGGATGCGGCGTTCGGCCCGACGGTGACGAGCTCGCCCGGATCCGAAGTCTCCAGGACCAGCAGGGCCGTCATGATCTTGGTCACGCTGGCGATCGGCCGCCGCTCCTTGGCCCTGCGCTGCCACAGCAGCTCTCCGGTGTCCAGGTCGCCCAGGGCCGCGGCCGCGGCGGTGACCCGAGGAGGCTCGGCGGACGGGACCGGCGTCTCCAGAGAGGTGGGATAGGGGGAGGGCGAGCCCGCCGGCGGGACGGGCGTCGGCGGGGGCAGGGACTGTGAGGCCGCCGGCGGCCACCCGGTCGCCCCCACAACGATGACGGCGCTGACGGCGAGGAGGATCGATCGGGGCCGCATCGGCCGCAGGATATCGGCGAGACGGCTCAGGCAGGGAGGTGGCGGCGGAGGTTCGCCCGGAGGAGGGCCTGCTTGAGGCGGCGGGAGATCCGGGACAGCTCGACCAGGGACTCGGCCGCCTGCCGCTTGGCCTCGGGATTCCGTTGGCGGAGGACGGGGGTGACGATCTGCTCGAAGAAGGTGGCCTCCCGATCGGCGAAGTGCCGGTACATCGTCAGGTGGCGGGGCTCGACCCCGAACTTGAAGAGATCCTTGACGATCCGAAGCACCACCAGGTCGTCCCCGCCGAACGTTCGGTTCCCGTTCGAGGTCGCCGGCCGGAGAAGCCCGAAGGAGGTCAGCGCCTCCACGACGTCGAGATCCACCCCGGTGGCCGCGGCGATCTCGTCGCCGCTCATCTCGAGGGTCGCCGACGGCTCGCCGACCTCTTCCTCGTCCGGCTCCTCACGTCGCTCCCTGACCGGCCCTCCGCCGTCGTCTCCGGTGATCCGCTCCCTGATGACCCGGAGCGGCAGGTACTCGTCGCGCTGCAGCTTGAGGATCGTGCGCAGCCTGTCGACGTCCTTCTCGAAGAACTTGCGGTATCCGGAGGCCGTCCGTTCCGGTTCGATCAGGCCCTCGCTTTCCAGGAACCGGATCTTGGAGATCGTCACGTCGGGGAACTCCGGCTTCAGGGCCACCAGCACCTCCCCGATCGACAGGTAGTCCCGCGACTGGACCATCACTGCGTCTGGCCGGTGAAGAAAGCCAGCTTGAACTTCCCGATCTGCAGCTCGTCGCCCGCCGCCAGCTGGGTGTTCTCGACCCGCTCCCGGTTGACGTACGTGCCGTTGAGACTGCCCATATCGTGGACGAAGAAGTTGCTGTCCTTCCGGCGGATCTCCGCGTGCCGCCGGGAGACCGTGATGTCGTCCAGGAAGATGTCGCTCTCGGGATGGCGCCCCGCCGTGGTCACGTCCTTCTCGATCAGGAACTGGGAGCCGGCGTTGGGACCCCGCTTCACCACGAGGAGGGCCTGGTCGTCGCGGAGGTCCTGGATGGGCAGGTCGATGACCTCCCCGGTATCGTCCTCGATCTCGGTGGGCTGGAGCCCCACCGTCGTGTCATCCTGCAGGGGATGTCCACACCGGGCGCAGAACCGTGACTCGGCGGGGTTCCGGTGTCCACATCGGGTGCAATACAACCTCAGCCTCCTCTCGAGGTCGACCTCGCCTCAAGGGTGAAGGTCGACTGTAGCCCCGCCCAGCGAGCGGGTCAAACCGGTTGGCTCACCCTTCCCCCGCCTCCTCCACCATCTCCCGATATGAAGCCGCATTCAGGAGCCGGTTCAGCTCGGAAGGATCGGACATCTCGACCACGACCATCCACCCCTCCCCGTACGGGTCGCGGTTGACCAGCTCGGGGGTTTCGGACAGCACGCCGTTCCGCTCCGCGATACGGCCGCTCACGGGGCTGTAGATGTCGGACACCGACTTGGTCGACTCGACCTCGCCGAAGGCCTGGCCGGAGGTGACCTCGGTGCCCTCCTCCGGAATGTCGACGTAGACCACGTCGCCCAGCGCATCCTGGGCGAAGTCCGTGATCCCCACCCGGACCCGATCCCCGTCCTCGACCGAGACCCATTCGTGCTCTTTCGTGTATCGGAGTTCCTCGGGGTAATCCATGCTCGCGATCCTCCTCGACTCAGCCCGTCGGGCGAGCGTACCGGAAGGACGCCGGTGCCGCCGTGGGGGGCAGCGTCAACCGCTCGGCGGAGCGCACCTCGACGTCGACACGGGAAAGGGCGGCGATCACCGACAGCGGCCCGCCGGGGATGTCCAGGGCGGCCTCCAGGCCGTCCGGCGGCCCGATGACGGCCAGCTCGTAGGGTGGGGAGACCCGACGGCCGTGGACCAGCACGCCCCCCTCCGCCGGGCCGAACCATGTGGACGCGACCACCCGCACATCGGCCACGGCCACGGCCTCGGCTCCGGCGTCACGCAGCTCCTGGACCAGGTCGAGCAGCGCCTCCCATCCGACCTTGCGGGCGGCGTCGTCGATGACGATCTCCAGCCCGGGCCCCTCGGCCGCAACCTGGCCGGACAGGACCTGGAGGTCGGCCAGCGTCTCGGTGGCGTCTCGGAGGGCGAGTTCCTCGGCCCGGGCGGAGCCGCGGTATCGGAGGAGCTTCACCCTGAGCGCCGACACCTGACGGGCCAGTCGATCGGCCTCGTCGTTGAGATCGGCCAGGATCCGGGTCAGATCCTCGGGCCGCTCCGCGGCCAGCCGGGAAAGTGGCGTGCGATCGGTCCCGACGACCTGTACGGCCACCAGGAACCCGATCCCCAGGGCCACTGCTGCGATGACCAGCCGGCTCTGGATCCGGGGCGGCGGCCGCATCGACGGCCTGCGGCCGCCGAGCCAGTGCTCGTCAGGTCGCTGGATCTCCACCGGTCACTCCCGGAAGAGGAACCGCCGGATCGCGGTGAGATGCTGGAACATCCGGACGCCGAACACGATGATCACGCCGACGGTGAGGTCGGGAGCCCCCAGACGATCGCCCAGCCACACCACGAAGACGGCCAGGAGGCTGTTGGCCAGGAAGCCCACCATGAGCTCGCCCTCGTGATATCCGCCCTCCAGACGCTCCCGGATCCCCTCCAGGACCACATCGAGGGCGGCCACCACGACGACCGGGAGATACAGGGCCAGTCCCGAGGGAAGGGACGGACGGAAGATGAGGCCGGCCGCGATCCCGGCCAGAAGGGCCAGGAGGGCGATCACCCGGGGCCCCCCGCGGGGCGGGCCCAGGCAACCTCGTGGGCCGCAGGCAGGGCCGGTACGGTGACCCGGTCCGGGGAGCGGATGGTGAAGCCCAGGCCGTAGATCTGCGTCCAGACCTCGAACTGTCGGGCGATCTCGGAGCCGACCGTCCCCCGCCGGAGTGCGTCCGCGTCGCCGATGGCCTCCACCCGGTACGGCGAGGAAACGGCGTGGAAGTTCACCAGGATAGCCTCGCCGGCCGCCCTGATCGCCGTGGTGGAGGTCACCCGGCGGTCGTTGACGGCCACGGCCTCCGCCCCGGCGGACCACAGAGCGTTCACCACGAGCTGGAGATCGACGTCCTGGATGCGGAGGTCCGTGACGTCCCCCGTCGTTCTGGGCGCCTCGGGGCTGTCGGCCAGCTCAACGACGAGCCCCGGCCCGTGGAGGGGGGCCAGACCGACGGGCCTCCGGAGTCGGTCCACCCGGACGAGGACGGCCCGCACCCGAGAGGACTCCCGGGCACCCGCTTCCTGCACACCGGCGAGCTCGTCGGAGAGCTGTCCCACCTGGACGGAAAAATCACGGATGGCCGCCTCCCGACGACGGACCAGCCGCGCCAGGTCGGCGGTCTGCTCGGGGAGGCGCTCCTCCTGCGCCCGCTCCTGGGCCACCGCGGCGGAGACCAGGAATCCGAGAACCAGGAGGACGGCGGGGGGCAGAAGGCCCTGGCCTCGGCCCCGGCCCTCCGAGCGCACCCTACCCTCGTAGCTCCTCGACCCGTCCCGCGAACTCCGTGGCCAGCCGGCGGGACGACTCCTCGTCGTCTCCTTCCGCCCACACCCGGATCACCGGCTCCTGGGGGTGCGGGATGACCAGCGCCCAGTCCCGACCCCGGTACGCCTTGACCCCGTCGATGGTGACGGTTCGGTCGCCGTTGGTCCGTTCGACCAACCGGCGCATGACCGTCCCCTTCGCCTCCCACGGCGTGGCCACGTCGATCCGGACGACGTTCGATGTGGGAAGGGCATCGACGATGTCCTCCAGCGCCATGTCCGTCCGGGCCAGGAACTCCAACAGCTTGACCAGGCTCATCACGGCGTCGTAGGCGGGGAGAAACGCCGGGAACACGTAGCCACCGCCCTCTGCCCCGGCCAGGACGACGCCCGGCTCCTCGCTGGCGGCCGACAACGCGGCTGGAGACACCTTGGTCCATCGAACCTCGCCTCCGCGGGCGTCGACCATCTCCTCGACCGCCCGCGACGTGGTCACGGGAACGGCGATGGCCCCGCCGGGATGGACCCTGGTCACCAGGTCGACGAAAGCCAGGAGCGCGGTGTCCAGCCCCAGCACCCGGCCCCGGCCGTCGACCAGACGGAGTAGCTCGCCGGTGGAATCGATCATCGCTCCCAGCGCCACGCCGCTGGCCCGGACCAGTCCGGCTAGATCCTCGACCCGTTCGTCGGCCTCCTTCCTGGTGAGGATGGCTCGCTCCTCATCCAGGACGGCGTTCGAGGCGAGAATGTCCGCGCCGATCCGGCCGAAGACGACAGGCCCCGTGAGAACGGCGGCCCCCCACGCGTAGTCGATGGCGATCTTTGGGGCTCGCTCCCGAACGGCCTCCACGTCGACTCCATCGAGCAGTCCCTGGAGGTAGTACTCACGCCCTCGGGCGGGAAACGTGAGCTCGCCGAACTCATGGTGGAACGCCCGGCGGAGATCGTCACGGTAGTAGGCGCGCTCGATCTTGCGCTGAGTCCCGGCGTCGACGTCGATCCCCCGCTCATCGAAGAAGCTGATCTCGACGGACTGGGGATCGTCCGGCGCCGTTCGAACCGCGATCCCGCCGACAGCGCGTTGGGCCCGCGCGTAGAACCGGGCCAGGGGCACCGGAGCGAGCTCAAGGTCGTGACAATCGACGCCGGCCGCGTTGAACCCGGCAACCATGGTCCGCTTGATGACCCGTGCGGTCTTGGTGGGATCTCGGGCCGCCACGACAACGGTCTTCTTCGGGAGGGTCCCGCCATAGGCCAGGGCCACGCGCAGCGCCATCTCCGGCGTGACGTCGATGTTCACCAGCCCGGCGACGCCTCGTTCGCCGAACAGCCCGCGCGCTCCCCGCGTCTCCCACACGATGCTCTGGGTGACCAGGGCGCCGGGCTCCACCGTCTTGAAGGGGTAGACCTTCACCCGTGGGCTGAGGACGGCACCCTCGCCGACGTAGCTCTCGTCGGAGACGACGACGCCCTCCTCCAATCGGGCCCCGTGCTTCACGTCTGCGTTCTTCCCCAGGACGCACCCCCTGAGGGATGCGGTCGTCCCCACGTAGGCGTTGTCGTGGACCACCGCCCGCTGGAGGAAGGCCCCGGTCTTGACCACCACGCCCTTTCCGAGGACGGTGTGGTCCCGGAGCGTCGCTCCGGCCTCGACCCTCGAGTTGACCCCGATGTAGACGGGGCCCTCGATGGTCGCTTCGGGGTCGATCTCTGCGCCCTCCCCCACCCACACCCCGCGCTCGAGCTCGAACCCGCTCGGGGTGATCCTCACCTTTCGATCGAGGATGTCCCGGTGCACCTCGAGGTAAGCGTCCAGGTGACCCACATCGGCCCAGTAGCCGTCGGCCACGAAGCCGTAGAGGGGGAGGCCCTTGTCCAGGAGCAGCGGGAAGAGGTCCTTGGCAAAGTCGAATTCCTCGCCCTGCGGGATGAACTGGAGAACCTCGGGCTGGAGGATGTAGATGCCCGTATTGATCGTGTCGCTGAACACCTCCCCCCATCCCGGCTTCTCCAGGAATCGATCGATCCGGCCGTCGTCGTCGGTGATGACGATGCCGAACTCCAATGGATCGTCGACGTGACGAAGGATCACGGTCGCCGCCGCCTCCCTCTGTCGATGGAATTCCGCCGCCGCGGACAGATCCAGGTCGGTGACGTGGTCACCCGACATCACCAGGAAGGTGTCGTCCAGGAAGGGCTCCGCGTTCTTGACGCTGCCTGCGGTTCCCAGCGGCTCCTGCTCGGTGGCGTACGCCAGCGAGATGCCGAGGTCGGAGCCGTCTCCGAAGTACGTCCGAATCACGCTGCCCAAGAACTGCACCGTTGCCACGACGTCCGTGGTTCCGTGCCCGCGGAGCAGGCGGAGGACGTGCTCCATCATCGGCCGGCCCACGATCGGGAGCATCGGCTTCGGCTGGTTGCTGGTCAGCGGTCGGAGGCGCGTGCCCTGCCCCCCCGCCATGACGACGCCCTTCACGCGGCAATCATACCGGCAGGGTCGGAGCGCCCCAGAGCGTCCCGAACGCCCTCGAAGCGATCAACCGCGCCGGGCGACCATAGCCCGTCTGAGGTCGAAGGCATACGCCCCGGCGGCCACGTAGTACTCGACGACCCCGGCCGAGAACCAGACCCACCCGAACACCCGGGCCACATCGTCGAGCGGCAGGCCGGCGTTTCCCCAGGCGATCGCGGGGATGGCCCACATCAGCGTAAACGTGCCGTACTTCCCGATCGGCCGGACGTCGATCCGGGGTCCTCGTGTCACGGCGAGCCAGATCGCAGCGACGAGGACGATGGCATCCCGGGCCAGGACGATGACGGCCGCCCAGAACGGCAGGAGCTCGACCACGGCGAGCGTGACGATGGCCGCCCCCATGGCCAGCCGGTCGGCCAGAGGGTCGAGGAGCTTGCCGAGCTCGGTGATCTGGCCCGTCCGGCGGGCGATCACGCCATCGATCCAGTCGGTAGAGACAACCGCTCCCATTACCAGGAAGCCTGCCAGTCGCGTGTCGTCATCAAGCAGCAGAACGACGAACACCGGGATCAGCAGAATCCTGAGCGCGGACAGGGCGTTCGGGACGGTGACCACCCGTCGGGTGGCAGTCCCGGCGCTGGCCGGGCGGTCTTCGGACAAGGCGGCGCTCCTTCGGGGGGCGAACGGCAGTCTACCCACGAGCGTGGGCGGACCCACCTCGGCAGCGCCGGTGAAGGGCTACCGCTGCACGTTGAGCAGGAATGCTCTCGAGACGCTACCCCCGCAGGTGTGGATATGCCCGGCCGTGACGTCCATGAACCCCGCGAACCGCACGTACACGCGCTGGTCGCCACGGGGGCGGCGGAGGAAATAGTATTCGCCCTCGGCGTCGGTGGCGTCGGACTCCAGGACGCGATCGGCCCCGGGGACCATCCGCATCAGTTCGACGGAAACCAGTGAGTTGCACACAGCGTCGATCGCGCCGACCCTTCCGAAGACGATGACCCTCTCACCCGGACGTAATGCACCCCGCGGAAGCTTCGACTTCGACACCTTCGTTCCGATCGAGACGTTGTGTGCGCCGGACACGCCGGGGAAAGCAATCACCAGGGCCACCAGAACGACCACCGACGCGAGAATGCGACGGGCCATGACACCTCCCTCTCTATGGCGGAGGCGGGCGCTCCGGTCTTTCTCAGTTGACCCATCACTTCTAGCAAGTTGACGAGGCCGGTTCAAGCATCCTCGTCGAACAGGAGCGGTCAGACGGTACGGGACGTACGGCCGCGGCGTCCGGCCTGCGAATTGGCCCGTCCGGCGCTTCTGTCCGAAGCCTCCTCGGTTACCGGCCAACGCAGCAGCACGACGCCGGTCGCGGCCCCCAGAGCGCCGACCGAGAGCAGCGTCACCAGGTGGCCGCCGGTGTCCAGGTCGAAGAAGGCCATGACCACGAGGACGATGGCGGCCCAGGAGGTCAGGGAGGCCCCGACGATGAGGGAGAAGAGTCCGACGTGACGCGGCGTGAGGCGACGGTTGCGGACACCGTCGAGGAGGACGGCCCCGAGGGCGATCAGGACAAGGCCGATGATGGCCGGAGGCCGGGAGGCAGCCGCAGCCTCGACGATCAACGCGCCGAGGGCCACGGCGGCGATGCCGAGTGTTCGAAGCGGCAACGGCTCGGCCACGCGGACCGCCATCAAGTCGGTCCCCGTGCCGCCATCGCGCCCGTCCCCCATCTCGTGCCCGCCCTACCCCGGCGGCGGCGGCCACAAACGCGGCGGGCCGGGCGGATCCGAACCGGCCGGCCTCTTGACCCCCAAGCAGGTACAGACCAATCCGACTACCTGCCGAAAAGGGGGCGCCAAAACCCCAAGTCAAGGGTTACATCAGGCTCAACTAGAAGGCGCGATTGGCATCAGCGGCACACAGGGTGTCCCTCGGTTGTCCCCCTGAGAGGCCGGAGGCGCTAGGCTCCGCCGCGAACCTGGAAGGGAGCGGTCTCCGATGCAACTCACGACCTGCCTTACTTATCACCATACTGTTGGCACAAGTCATCCCCGCTGGGTCGCCGCAGGATAGAAACCGACCGGGCTACACAGCTTTACGGTCGTCATCTGGGGAAGGTACCGAAGCCGCTTTTCAAACCCCCGGAGAACCTTTACCGAGGCGAGTACATCTGCACGAGGGGAAGACTCCGTCTCTTCGAGGGGGTCCCCGAGATGTTTGTCAGCAGCCCCGGAGCTATCGAGATTCGTGGTGAGTAACTAGGCAGGACAGCCTCATCTCCTTCCCGGGTTCACGATCTGGCAGGGGGCGTCCGAGCTACATCAACCACAAACTTCTGGTGGTTCCCTTCGGGCTGGAGGGGGCCGGCGGGCTAACGCGCGCCGAAAGCGGGGAAGCCGCAGACCGGGCATTGGGCCTGCGGGGCGCTGCGTCGGCCCCCCTACGAAGCAGATCGGCGCAGGGGCGAAAGAGGTACGCAGACTTGCGGCGCTCCGTCAGCCCGGGGACAGGATCCGACGATGGGCCTAGTCACATCTCCAGCTCACGCCCCCCTGATCGTGGAGGAACGACTTAGGGAGCAGGCTGCCCAGGGCGTCAGGATGCCCGAGGGGCTTGCCGCTGGACGAGCTGGCGCTACGTGCTCATCGCGGCAGCAATCCACGACGTCGGTAGCCAGGTGACCACAACATCTAGTGTTTCTGCCGCCGGGGTGGGCCTGGGGGCTCGGGCATCGCCCGATGGAGTGGGGGAAGGCCTTCTTGCCCAGCTGGCCGACCCCACCTTCCTTGGGTCGGGAATAGGGAAGGGCAGGAACTCTCCCCTCGCGTGGCGAAGACTTTCTGGGGCCGGGAAAGGCGGTGGCCGGGCAAGGACTTCGCCTTCCTTAGGGGAGATCCCTTCCTCCCCCAGGGCCGGCCCCGCACCACATTTGAGCAACAACATATGACTGACGGAGCGCGACCGAAGGAGGTTTCGAATTGGCTGGTATGCCGTCAACACCGCCAGGGCCGGTGTCTACCGGACCACCGAAGCTACCCGGCAGGTGGATGGCCCCTCTCCTCGCAGTAGGTGCAGTCGTCCTCGGGATTGGAATCGGCTTCGGTATCGCCATCGGGGTGGGACTATGAGCTTGCGAGTTGCGACGTGAACCCTCGATGCAGGCTACCGGGCAGCAGAGGGTCGGCACGCTTTCGCGCCCCTCAGTCAGGCTAAGTCGCCGGGAGGTCCCCCTCAGGTCGGGGCGGAACACCCCATTCGAACCTCAGGACTTCTGCAAACCCCCTGCACCTGCGCCCTTCCTTCGTCGGGCCGGGCGGATTCGAACCGCCGACCTCTTGACCCCCAG
Organism: Actinomycetota bacterium; assembly: GCA_035642095.1. Taxonomy (GTDB): domain Bacteria; phylum Actinomycetota; class UBA4738; order UBA4738; family CALAEC01; genus DASQTB01. The sequence continues at coordinate 25,019 of DASQTB010000032.1, forward strand.
TCAAGCGCGCTAACCAAGCTGCGCCACGGCCCGTCGCCCTCGATTGTAGCCGTCCCCGCTCAGGCTCGACGGCGCCGCCTGAACGTGAACCGGATCGGGACCCCATCGAATCCGAACGCCTCCCGGAGCCGGTTCTCCAGGAACCGGGCGTACGCGGAGGGGACCGGGCCCGTGCTGAACAGAACGAACCGGGGCGGTCGGGCCGCCACCTGGGAGGCATACCGGATCCGGCCGGTCTGCCGGGGCGGGGGATGCATCCCCT
>DASQTB010000033.1:0-9114 GCA_035642095.1 Actinomycetota bacterium
AGGTTCGTCACCTCGTCCTCGCCAACGACCGCTTGGATGAACGTCGGGTCGTCGGACCGATCGAAACAATCTGGTTGCAGGCCGACTCGGCCAGCTGGAGTTCGGCCGCTAGGGGGGAGCGCGGTCCTCGAGCACTGAGCCGTCCGGGCGTCTGAACACCGGCCGGCCCCCTACCAGCTCCAATCGGAGACCACCGCGCTGATGCACCATCCTGCGGTGCCTGCGGCACAGCAAGATCAGATTCGGTAACGCGGTGGGGCCGCCGTCCGCCCAGTGAACGACGTGGTGCGCGTCGCACCACGGGTGAGGACGGTCGCATCCGGGGAAGCGGCAACGTCGGTCCCGGACGATCACGGCGCGCCGCATGCCCGGCGACACTACGGGCGTTCGCCGGCCGACGTCGAGCGGCTCCGACCGACCGGCCATCACCACTCGCCGGATCGAGGCGTCGCAAGCGATCCGCCGGGTCGTCTCCGGGTCGACCGGCCCGACGTGGTCCATCTCGCTGGTCGTTCCATCTCCATTGCGCAGCGACCTTGACCCGACCGTCACCGTGACGTGCGGCCGTTCGCCGCCCACCACGGGCCCATCTACGCCGTCCAGCCACTGACGGCACACCTCGCCGAGGGCGTCGGCCGGTCTCTGCGCCGAGGTCCGCCCGTCCAGGCCGTCTCCGGAGCGGGATTCCGCGTCGAGGACCGCCCGGAGGGCAGTCAGGAGCGTCTCGCCGGTTTCCGGATCGAGGTCACCATCGACCCGCACCATCCCCATGAAGCTGACCGAGGCGTGGAGCCTGCGCCGCTCGCGGAGCTTCTCCTCGCCGTTCAACGCCGCCTCACGTTCCACGGCCTGACGCCAGTACGCGGCCACACGTTGAAGATCCTGCATCGAGTGGATATGGCGGCATCGACGAGCTGCCTCTCGCTCTTCTGGAACACAGTGGGGTCCGCCTCGCGGGCGCTGACCAGCAACCGCGCCGCAGACATCGAAAGCTCCCCCTCGTCGAGAGCGCGACGGCTCTCCGGCATGTCCTCCAGGGCCCCGTGCCATCCGTACCTGATCGCGCGCATGCCCCCACGACATCTTGAACCGGCCGGCCAGCCACGAAGCCGAGGAAAGGTGCCCGTCCCGCCGGAACGTCGCCCGTCGATCGATCTCCGCCAGCCGGCGGAGCCGTTCGGCGTCGATCAGCTCGGCAGCTCGTTGGAGCTCGGTGAAGTCCTCCTCTATCCGCGCGTCCGGCAGGTTGGCCAGGACATCCGCTTGCACGGCCTCGACGGCGGATCCTGCTCACTCACTCATTCAGCTCGCCGAACATGTGTTCGAGGATAGCCGACGGGGGTGACACGAACCGCCGGTACCATCGAGCCATGGACATTGAAAGCCGGATCCGGGAGTTCTGGGACCGGGACTCGCACACGTACGACCGTAGCCCGGCCCACGCGCTGACAGACCCCGTCGAGGCCGCGGGATGGCGGGCCGTGCTTCGCCGGCATCTCCCGGAACCGCCCGCCAGCATCCTCGAGGCTGGCGCAGGGACCGGGGCGGTGACCGTCCTGCTGGCCGAACTCGGGCACCACGTCACGGCCCTGGACGTGTCCGAGACGATGCTCGACCGTGCCCGCCGGAAGGTAACCGGCCATGACGTCGAGTTCGTGGTTGCCCCCGCCCACCGTCCCCCGGCCGGTCCTTTCGACGCCGCGGTGGAGCGGAACATGCTGTGGACGAACCCCGATCCCGTGGGAACGCTCGCCGCGTGGAGGACGGCGATGAGACCGGGAGGACGCCTGCTGCTCCTCGAAGGGTTGCACGACCGCGGTGCGATCCACCAGGTCCGGGAATGGGTGGCCGCCGCCGTGCGGCGAACGATGGGCATCGCCGAGGGTCATCACGACCACTACGATCCGGAGGTGCTGGAGGCGCTTCCCCTTGCCGGCGTCGTCTCGCCCGCACCGTTCGTCGAGGCGGTTCATCGGGCGGGATGGTCAGCGGTCCGCCTCGAACGGCTGCGGGACGTCGAGTGGGCCCGGCGGACGGCGCCTCCTCGCCTCCTCGGCATGCTGGAGACACCCCCGCTGTTCGCCCTGGCAGCCGACGCCTAATTCCGACCTGGACGGTAGGGAATACCGAGACTAGACTGGATTCGTGGCCGACACCCTCGCTCCAACCCGGTTCGACGAGGGTGCCCTCCCGGCTCCGGCAGGGGAGCCCCCCGCCGTCACCGACCTCCGGCGGCGGGCCCTGGACGCCTTCCACCGCCTTCCCGTCCCGTCCCAGGAGACGGAGGAATGGCGGTACACCGACCTCTCGGAGCTCGATCTGGGGGCGCTGGCCCCCTTCGTGGCCGGGCGACGGGCGGCGAACCTCGACGACGTCGATGAGAATCTCCTGGCCGCCGTGGGAGAGGTCGGCGAGCGAGCCGGGCTCCTGATCCAGCACAACTCCGAGACGTCCACCGTCCACCTCGACCCACACATCCAGGGCCGGGGCGTCCGGTTCGAGGGTATCGACGACGCAGTCAGCCACCACCGCGAGCAGGCCGACCGGCTTCACCGCCTGGTCCCTCCCGATCGAACCAAGTTCATCGCCCTCCATGCCGCGTTCCGGACAGGAGGCTCGTTCGTGCTGGTCCCGCCAGGCGTCCAGGTCGAGCTCCCGCTCCAGGCGGTGACGTACCTCGACACCGATGGCTCGGCGGTCTTCCCCCACACGATCCTGGTGGTCGAGGAGGGGGCGTCGCTGACGTTCATCGACCGGCTGGTGTCGCCGGCGCTGGAGGCCGCGCTATCCGACGCCGTCGTGGAGATCTACGCCGGGCCCGGGGCCCACGTCCGGTACGTCTCCCTCCAGGACTACGGCACCGGCGTCACCCACCTGTCCGTGCAGCGGGCGGAGCTCGGCCGTGACGCCGAGGTTCGCTCGCTGGCCGTGGCGTTCGGGGCCGACCTGTCCCGAACCGAGGTCGAGTCGGTCCTGGCCGGTCCGGGCGGTCACAGCGAGATGCTCGGCGTGTACTTCACCGACGGGACGCAGCACTTCGACCACCGCTCGCTCCAGGACCACGTGGCGCCGCACTGCACCAGCGACCTCCTGTACAAGGGGGCCCTGAAGGACGCGTCGAGAGTGGTGTACTCCGGGCTGATCCACATCGCGCCCGGGGCCCGGCAGTCGGACGCGTTCCAGACGAACCGGAACGTGGTCCTGTCCGATGAGGCCAAGGCCGACTCGATTCCCAACCTGGAGATCGAGAACAACGACGTCCGATGCTCGCACGCCGCCAGCGTGGGACCGGTCAGCGACGACGAGCTGTTCTACCTCCAGACCCGAGGGATCCCCCGGGACCAGGCCGAGCAGCTCATCGTCACCGGGTTCTTCCAGGAGGTCCTGGACCGGGTCCCCCTGGAAGAGGTCCGGGGCGCGCTGGAGCGCGCGATCGTGGCCGAGCTGCGAGGAGCGTGATGGGCCTGGTGACGTTGTGCCGAACGAGCGACGTACCCGAGGGCGAGGTTCGCAGATTTGAGGCCGCCGGCCACGAGATCGCCGTGGTCAATCTGGGCGAGGAGGGGTTCCGGGCGGTGGGCGACATCTGCTCGCACGCCCACTACTTCCTGCACGAGGGCGAAGTGGACGCGGACTTCGGGACGATCGAGTGTCCCAAGCACGGGTCCACGTTCGACCTGGATACCGGGAAGCCACGGAGCCTCCCGGCAACCCAACCCGTGCCGATCTACAACATCAAGGTCGAGGACGACGAGGTGAAGGTGGAGATCGATGGCTGAGAACGGAACGGCGACGCTGGAGATCCGGGACCTGCGGGTCTCGGTGGAGGACAAGGAGATCCTGCGCGGGGTCGACCTGACGGTGCGCCAGGGCGAGGTCCATGCCCTGATGGGACCGAACGGGTCCGGCAAGTCGACCCTGGCCGGGGTGGTCATGGGCCGCCCCGGCTACAACGTCACCGGCGGGGCCGTCCGGTTCAAGGGCGAGTCGGTGCTCGGTCTGACTCCCGACGACAGGGCCCGACGAGGGCTGTTCCTGGCGTTCCAGTACCCGGTCGAGGTGCCGGGGGTCAGCGTGGTCAACTTCCTCCGGTCCGCGTACAGCGCGCTGAAGAACCCGTCCGGCGACGACGAGAAGAAGATCTCCGCGCTGGCGTTCCGGAAGCTGATGAAGGAGAGGATGGGCCTGGTGGGGGTGGACGACGACATGGTCCGCCGGTACGTCAACCAGGGGTTCTCCGGCGGGGAGAAGAAGCGGATGGAGACGCTGCAGCTCGCCGTGCTGGAGCCCGAGATCGCCATCCTCGACGAGACCGACTCGGGCCTGGACATCGACGCGCTGAAGGCCGTGGCCACCGGCATCAACCAGCTCCGCGGCCCCGGCCTGGGCCTCCTGCTGATCACCCATTATCAGCGCATCCTGGACTACGTGACGCCCGATCACGTCCACGTCCTGATGGGCGGGCGGATCGTCAAGCGGGGAGGACCCGAGCTGGCCAAGGAGCTGGAGGCCAAGGGTTACGAGGGGCTCCAGGCGGAGCTCGGCGTGGCGGCGACGACCGATCACGCCGACGTCGAGGAACGTCCGGCCACGACCTGAGGGAGCGTACGATGGCCACGGTGAGGGAGGAGCGCGGGGCGATGGATGTCGAGAGGATCCGCAAGGACTTCCCCATCCTGTCCCGGGAGATGGCGGGAAAGCCGCTGGTCTACCTGGACAGCGCGTCCACCTCGCAGAAGCCCCGGCAGGTCATCGATGCCGTGGTCGAGTTCTACGAGGAGCACAACGCCAACGCCCACCGCGGCATCTACCCGCTCGGACAGGAGGCCACCGACGCGTACGAGGGAGCCCGGGAGCGGGTGGCCGCGTTCATCGGCGCGCCGGATCCCAGGACCGTCATCTTCAACCGGGGGACCACGGAATCGATCAATCTGGTGGCCCACGCGTGGGGACGAACGTTCCTGGAGGAGGGCGACGAGATCGTCCTCACGGAGATGGAGCACCACTCCAACGTCGTCCCATGGCAGCTCGCCGCCCGGGATACCGGTGCGATGCTCCGGTACGTCCCGCTGAACGAGGACGGACTGATCGACCTGGACGCGGTGGCCTCGACGATCACCTCCCGGACCCGCCTGATCGCGATGAGCGGCCAGTCCAACGTCATCGGCACCTTCACCCCCATTGCCGAGATCGCCGAGATGGCCCACGAGGCGGGGGCCCGGATCCTGGTCGACGGCGCCCAGTTCGTCTCCCACAACCCCGTCGACGTGGTGGAGCTCGACGTGGATTTCCTGACCATATCCGGGCACAAGGTGCTGGGACCGACCGCCTCCGGAGGCCTCTACGGGCGGCTCGAGGTGCTGGAGGAGATGGATCCATTCCTCGGCGGCGGGGAGATGATCCGGGAGGTGTTCGCCGATCACTCGACGTACAAGGAGCCGCCGTGGAAGTTCGAGGCGGGGACGATGAACGTGGCCCAGTCGGTCGGCCTGGCGGCCGCGGTGGAGTACCTCGACGGGATCGGGATGAAGAGCGTCCGGGACCACGAGCGGGAGCTCACGGCGTACGCCATCGACCGGCTCCGCGGAGCGGGGGCCAGGGTGTTCGGCTCCGACGATCCCGACCGGCGGGGCGGTGCGGTGTCGTTCTGGTACAGGGACATCCACCCGCACGACCTGGCCACCGTCCTCGGGGAGCAGGGGGTGGCCATCCGAGCGGGACACCACTGCGCCCAGCCGCTGATGCGGTGGCTCGGCGTCCCGGCCACCGCCCGGGCGTCATTCCATCTGTACAGCACGGTGGACGAGGTCGACGCCCTGATCGACGCGCTGGCCGCGGCGGAGGAGGTGTTCGGGTAGGTGTCGCTCGATGACCTCTACAAGGAAGTCATCCTGGACCACTACAAGAACCCTCGGAACAAGCGTCCGCTTGATGGGGCCACGGTCTCCCTTCACCGGACCAACCCCCTGTGCGGCGACGAGATCACTATCCACGCAGTGGTCGACGACGGCCGGGTGAAGGCCGTCGCCTTCGAGGGTCAGGGCTGCTCCATCTCCCAGGCATCGGCATCGATGCTGACCGACTCGGTCGAGGGGAAGAGCGTCGACGACGCCCGAGGCCTGGCCGGGGAGTTCCGGTCGATGATGGAAGGGAAGGTGGACCCGGACGAGGATGCGTTCGGCGACCTCGTGGCGCTGAAGGGCGTGGCGAAGTATCCGGTGAGGATCAAGTGCGCCGTGCTCGGTTGGGACGTGTTCCAGGATGCCCTCGCGGAATCGGGCACCGACGGAGCCTGAGGAGCCGATCGGCCCCAGCCTTCGGCGGGCGACACGAGACGTCTCCCGCACCATCGCGCCGCTCCTGCTCGAGGCGGTTCCGAGCATCCAGGTCGTGCTGGGGGAGCGCCCCACCGCGATTCGAGGGCTCGAAGCCTGCTACCGGGCGGATCGAACGGAGTTCGCTCATCGGTTCGGCCTCCTCGCCGAGCGCGACGGCGTGGTGGCCGGCGTGGCCATCGGCTTCCCCGGCCGGCTGTACCAGGGTCTGAAGCTCGGCACGGGGGTGACGCTGGCCCGGGCGGCCGGCCCCCGCCACGCCACGGAGGTGGTCCGGCGGGAACGGGCTCTGGCCCGGCTCCTCCCGAATCCCGATCCCGGGTTCCTGTACGTGAGCGTGGTGGCCGTGGCCGCCGAGCACCGCCGGCGGGGCGTGGCCCGGGCGTTGATGGAGCGGGTGCTCTCCGGGGCCGGAAGGATGGGGCTGGGGATCGCCGTCGACACGGCGATGGACAACGATCAGGCCCGGGCGCTGTACGAGGCGTTCGGTCTCCGCGTCGTGGCCGCCCGGGAGACCAAGGCCTCCGAGCGGGCCTTGATCCCGGTCCCGGGGATGCTTCGGCTCGAACGCCCCCGCTAGGGCGCGGAGCGGAGCCGTCGGATGACGACCTCTGCCAGGTCGGTGTCGCCTCCGGTGAGCAGGAGGCCCTCGTACAGGCACACCTCGGGGTCGGCTCGACCGCCGGCTACGGAAGCGAAGGCGTAGCCGTCGCCCTCCACGTAGGCATCGGGCCGGGCGCCGTCGGCGACGTCGCGGCCCGGGTCCGTCGAGGCCATCCACGTTCCCTCCCCGACCCCGTCGAGCTCCACCCGGACGACCTTACCGCCGCGGTCCTCGCCGGCCAGGGACAGCGCGTACGGGATCAGCCGGATGGCCAGGTCGTTGACCACGTGGATCGGCCAGTGCTCCCGACGAGGAGGGAGCCGCGCGCCCTCCCGGATGTCCTCGCCGTGCACCCACCACTCGGAGACCCGCACCTGGACCAGGTACTTGAGGCGGATGTCGCCCGCTACCCAGGGGAGCTGCTTCCCGTGCCAGTCCTGGTCCGAGGCCTGGCCGGCCCGGGCCAGCACCAGGTCCGCGGCCCTTCCCCATTCCAGGCCCAGCGCCACGGGGCCGGCCTCCGCTCGCCGCTCGACGGCCCACCGGTTCCAGTCCTCGACCCGGACCGGCTCTCCGTTCAGCGTCTTCCGATACTCCTCCAGCTCGGTCGGACTCTCCTCGCCGAGCAGCGCGGCAGCGGCCACGTCGCCGGAGGCCAGGTGGGCCAGGACGTCCTTGACCCGCCAGTCGTCTCGCGGCGACTCGGCCTCCCAGTGGTCCGGCGGGGTGTATTGGACGGTTCGGCCGAGCGCGTCGCGTTCGTGGCGAGCCACGCCCAGCATGCGTTCGCGGTCGATGTCCATCGGAGCGGCCAGAATGATACCGGCATGCGCGTCGTCGTCGCCCCGGACAAGTTCAAGGGCACCCTCACCGCCAGGGAGGCCGCGGTCGCCTTGTCGGCAGGATGGCGACGAACGGAGCCCGGCGCGGACATCGAGGAGGTTCCGGTGGCCGATGGGGGAGAGGGCACGCTTGAGGCTCTGGTCGACGCCCTGGGCGGTCGCCGGGAGCGGGTGATCGTGAGCGGTCCCCGGGAGGACCCGGTCGACGCGGAGTTCGGGCTGGTGCCGGGAGCCGAGGGGCTGACCGCCGTGGTGGAGATGGCTCGGGCGTCGGGCCTGGAGCTCCTCTCCGAATCTCGTCGCGATCCCACCCGCACGACGACCAGAGGGACCGGTGAGCTGATCGCCGCCGCCGCCCGGCACCGGCCCCGCAGGGTCATCGTGTGCATCGGGGGGAGCGCGACCAACGACGGCGGCGCCGGCATGGCTCAGGCCCTGGGTGTTCGGCTACTGGACGAGGACGGACGCGACCTTCCCCCGGGGGGCACCGCGCTGCGGAGGCTGACCCGGATCGACGCCACGTCACTCGATCGAGCCATCCGTCCGCTCGACGTCGTGGTGGCCTGCGATGTCGACAACCCGTTGACCGGGCCGCGAGGCGCCTCGGCCGTGTACGGACCGCAGAAGGGAGCGTCGCCCGACGACGTCCGGCTCCTGGACGCCGCCCTGGGCCACCTCGCCACGGTGGTCCAGCGGGACCTGGGGATCGATGTGCGGACCCTCCCCGGGGCCGGCGCGGCAGGAGGTCTCGGCGCCGGCCTGGTGGCGTTCCTGGGAGCCCGGCTCCGTCCCGGGTTCGAGGTCGTGGCCGAGGCCCTGGATCTGGAGCGCCGCCTGGACCGAGCCCGGGTCGCCGTCACCGGGGAAGGGAGGTACGACGCCCAGTCGGGCAGCGGCAAGGCGCCGGCCGGCGTGCTCCGGATGGCCCGGGAGGCCGGGTGCGCGACCGTGCTTGTGGCCGGGCGTATAGACGCCGGGATCGACCCTCCCGCGGATCTCGTCTACGATCTGTCGGCTCGGGCCGGGTCCGGACCGGCCATGGAGCGGGCCCGAGATCTGGTCGAGGACGCCTCTGCCGACGCGGCCGCCGCTTTGGCCAAGGATGACTGACCTGGGACGATCGCGGTCCACGGAGCGTTTCCTCCGGGAGGCTCAGGCCCGGGGTCTCTCCCTGGAGGTTCGGCGGTTTCCGGAGGGGACCCGGACCGCCGGCGATGCGGCTCGGGCGGTCGGCTGTGAGGTTGGCCAGATCGTGAAATCTCTGGTGTTTGTGGCCGGGAGCGAGCCGGTCCTCGCGCTGACCTCGGGTCCCAACCGGGCCGATGCCGGGCGG
>DASQTB010000034.1:0-7499 GCA_035642095.1 Actinomycetota bacterium
CGATGTCGTCCGGAGCCGGGCCGACGATCTCCGGGGTGACGCGGGGTTCGATATGGACCTGTGCGGCGACGGGCACGCTCCCCGGGCCGACCTGTACCTGGGGTGCAAGGGGCTGTTGAGCGCCGAGCTGGTGGTGGAGTCGGGGCCGTGGGGCGGCCCAGCCCGGCCGCTGCACTCCAGTGAGATGGCGTGGATCGACTCGCCTGTCTGGGTCCTGGTCCGGGCCCTGGAGTCGCTGGTCAACGGGGAGGACGAACCGGTGGTGGCCGGCCTGGTCGAGGCGGCCCAAGGACCGACGGCGGAGGATCGAGCCCTGCTCGACGAGCTGGCGGAGGGGTTCGATCCCGACGAGCATCTGGCGGAGGTCGACGCGGCCCGGTACCGCCTGACCGGATCCCCGGCGGAGCTCCTGGAGGCGCTGATCTTCCGACCCACGATCAACATCGACGGCCTGGAAGCGGGCTACACCGGCCCGGGGGGGAAGACCATCATCCCCAGCCGAGCCCGAGCGGTGCTCGACGTCCGCCTGGTGCCCGACCTCGAGCCGGAGAGTGCCGCCCGGGCGATCCGGGCCCATCTGGAGCAGCGAGGGCTGGGGCAGGTCGAGCTTCGGATGCTCGACTCCTACCCATGGGGGAAGTCCCGGACCGGCTCGACCGTGGAGCGTGCCATGCGCGCCTCCTACGAGCGGCTCGGTCTCCGGACGAACCCCTATCCGATGGCGCCGTGGTGCGCTCCGTTCTACCTGTTCGACCGGGTCCTGGACATCCCGTGGGTCAGCGGCGGGGCGGGCCACTCCGGCGGCGCCCACGGGCCCGACGAGTTCGCCACGGTCGAAGGGCTGCGCCAGCACATCATCGGCGCCGCCGAGTTCCTGGTCGCCTTCGGCGAGCTGTCGGTCGCGTCCCAGGCGGCCCCGAGCGCCGGAGCGGTTCGGTGATCACCCGACCCCACCTCTACGGCCGCCTGACCTGGCCGGAGGTCGCCGCCCTGTCGGAACAGGATCGGGTGTGCGTGATCCCGGTGGCCACCCTGGAGGACCACGGACACCACCTCCCGATCGACGCCGACCTCCGGATCGTCGACGAGATCTGCCGAAGGGCCGGGGAGGAGATCCCCGACGACGTGCTCCTTCTCCCGGCCATCCCGCACGGGTACTCGCCGCACCACATGGACTTCCCCGGTCCGATCACCATCGGGTGGGAGACCTTCACCCGGTATCTGGTAGATGTGGGCACGTCGCTGGCCGGGCACGGGTTCCGGCGGATCCTATATCTGAACGGGCACGGGTCCAACCAGAACCTGGTGGACATGGCGGCCCGGCTGGTGATGGTGGAACGGCCCCAGACGGTGGCCGGGTCGGCCTTCTACCTGTCCAGTCCCGAGGCCCTTCGAGCCATCGACGAGCTCCGGGAGTCGGAGCGCGGAGGGATGGCCCACGCCTGCGAGCTGGAGACGTCGATCTATCTGGCCATCGATCCGGACGCCGTCGACATGGACAGGGCCGTCGACGAGTCGTCCTACCCCGAGGGCCAGCACGCCTGGCTCGATTGGACGGACGGTTCCCTCAAGATCATGCCGTGGTGGTCGTCCTTCTCCCGGACCGGCGTGCAGGGCCGGCCCACCCTGGCCACGGCCGAGAAGGGAAAGGCGCTCCTCGACGCCGCGGTGACGGAATGCGTGGCCTACGTCCGCGAGATCCTGGGGAAGCCGCTGTCCGACCGGCGGACCCCGGAAGCGCCGCGATGAAGGGCCGGGCACTCCCTCCGGGCGGCACGATCGGGGTCCCCGCCCCGGCCAGTCCGTGGGACGAACGCTCGGACATCGACCGCGGCGTCCGGTGGTGGGAGTCGCAGGGCTACCGGGTGAAGCTGGCCGAGGGCATCTGGGACCGGGACGACTACGTGGCCGGCGATCCCAAGGTCCGGGCTCGGGACCTGGAGGCCATGTTCGGTGACCCCGAGGTCGACGTGGTCCAGGTCCTGGAAGGGGGGTACGGCTCCTCCCAGGTCGTCCCCCTGGTCGACCTGGACGCGATCGCCGAGCACCCCAAGGCGTTCGTCGGCTACTCGGACATCACCGCGCTTCACGTGGCCATCGGGCAGCGGACCGGCCTGGTGACCTTGTACGGTCCCGGCCTGGCCGGGGTGGCCGCCAAGGAGACCACGGACTTCACCCGGGAACGGCTCCTTCGGGCCCTGACGGACCCCTCGCCGGTCGGGCTGATCCCGGCTCGGCCGGACGATACGTACGTCGGGTCGCTGGGTGGGGGGACGGCGACCGCCCGGCTGGTGGGCGGCTGCCTGTGGCTGCTCCGGGAGACCCTGGCCACACCGTGGGAGCTCGACCTGGCCGGAAAGATCCTGTTCTTCGAGGATCTGCACTCGCCGCCGTTCTACGTCGACGCCACGCTGCAGCAGCTCACCAACGCCGGGAAGCTGCAAGACGTGGCGGCCGTGGTGATCGGAGAGATGTTCGAGTGCGAGGACTGGCGGTTCCCTTCGCCGTGGACCCGGGGCCGCTCGATGGAGGACGTCTTCGAGTACCACCTGGCGCCGCTGGGCGTGCCGGTCCTCTTCAACCTGCCACTCGGCCACGGGAAGCACCTGTGCACGGTCCCGCTCGGCGTCACCGCCACGGTCGACGCCGACGCACGCACGCTGACGATCGACGAGCCGGCCCTGAAGCCGGCGGAGGGGGGGAACGACTGATGGCTCGACGTCTCTCGGCAATGGTCGCCGCCACGCTCCTGTTCGCTGGATTGACGCTGATTTCGGCGTCGGCCCAGACGCCGACCCCGTCGCCGACGGACGACAAGGTGGTGTTCGTCTACGGCGACACGTCCGAACCCAGCTCGCTGAACCCGTTCAAGGGGTACCTGGCTACGGACTTCTACTTCTGGGCGTGGGGGTACCACCTCCCGACCACGTTCGGCGTGGAGGACCTCGGCGCAGTGCCGGACCTGGTCACCGACGTGGAGACCAGTGAGGACGGGCAGACCTTCACGTACACGATCCGGGACGGCGTGCGATGGTCGGACGGGGAGCCGGTGTCCGCCCAGGACGTCGAATTCACCCTGAACCTGTACAAGGAGAAGCACGCGTACCTGCCCCAGAATTATCTCCGCCTGGTCGACAGCATCGAGGCCCCCGACGACTCAACCGTGGTGCTCCATACCACTCAGCCCACCAGCCTGTATGCGGGCGGCGTACCGTACATGTACACGTACATCCTCCCCGAGCACGTGTGGAGCCAGTACGCCGACGCTCCCCGCGACTACGAGAATCTCCCGATGGTTGGGAGCGGGCCGTTCGTGGTCACCGAGTACGAACGGGGCCAGTTCGTCCGCATGGAGCGGAACCCCCACTGGAGCGGGCCCGAGCCACACATGGACGAGATCATCTACCGGATCTTCAAGAATGAGGACGCCGAGGCGGAGGCCCTCCGGTCCGGCGAGATCGACTTCGCATACTTCGACTCGGCGAACGTCTACAACTCCATCAAGGACGAGCCCAACATCGGCACACACGTCGGGACGATCCCGTCCTTCGATGAGATCGGGATGAACACGGGCTCGGCGTACCAGGAGCCGGCTCCCGGGTTCGAGCCGCACGGCGACGGCCATCCCGCCCTCACCGATCCGGTGGTCCGCCGGGCCATCCGCATGGCCGTCGACAGCGAGGAGATCACCGACCGCATCCACCTCGGCTACGCGCTTCCCGGAACGAGCATCATCCCTCCCGTGTCGATCGAGGGGGCCCGGTGGGAGCCGTCGGACGAGGAGCGGATCGCCTTCGATCCCGAGGGTGCCACCCAGCTGCTGGAGGAGGCGGGCTACGTCGACACGGACGGCGACGGTATCCGGGAGATGTCCCGGGACTCGCTGGAGCCGGGACGCCCCCTCGAGTTCCGGTACTACACCCAGACCAACGACCAGAACACGATCAAAACCGCGCCGTTCGTCAGGTCGTGGCTTGAGGACATCGGCATCGGCGTCGATGTCACCGCGATGAGCAGCGGGCGGCTCGGCGACGAGCTCGTCGCCGGGACGTACGACCTGTTCCACTGGGGATGGATCCCGGACCCCGATCCAGACTCGATCCTGTCCTACTTCCAGTGCGAGGAGCGGCCTCCGGATGAAAACACCTACGGAAACAACGACGCCTACTACTGCAACCCCGAGTACGACCGGATGTACGCCGAGCAGCGATCAACGCTCGACACGCAGGAACGACTGAGCATCATCCACGAGATGCAGCGCTTGTTCTACGAGGATTCTCCGTACGTCGTCCTGTGGTACTCGCCGATCTACCAGGCCTACCGGACCGACCGGTTCACGGGGTTCCAGCCCCAGCCCGCCCCCCAGGGCGATCTGCTCACCGGGTACAGTCGCGACGCCGCGCTGACGATCCGTCCGGCGGGCCAGGGGACAGCCGCTCGAGAGACCCGGGGCATCCCGGCCGGAGTGTGGATCGGCGCTGTCGCGGGCGTCGTGGTCCTGGTGCTGCTGGTCCTTTTGCTTCGCCGCCGAAGCGCGGAGGAGCGCGCGTAGGGGCCTGATCGACGGCGAAGAACAGTGGAGGCGCGCCGGTACGTCCTCGGCAAGGTCGGACAGGCGCTGCTCACGCTGGCCTTCGTGCTCACCTTCAACTTCTTCCTGTTCCGGGTCATGCCGGGCGACCCCGCCACGCTGCTGCTCCGCGGGACGTCGGCCCTCAACCGCCAGACCATCGCCCAGCTTGAGCGCGAGCTGGGCCTGGACCAGCCACTGCCCCAGCAGTTCGTCACGTACGTGACGAACACGTTGACAGGACAGTTCGGAGTCTCGCTGGCCAGCGGGGCCCCCGTCACGGAAACGGTGAGCGACCGCATCTGGCCGACGGTCCTGCTCGTCGGCACGGCCACGGTCGCGTCCGCGGCGGTGGGCCTGCTGATCGGAATCTACGCCGGATGGCGGCGGGGGAGCGCCTTCGACCTGGGCTCGACGGGGTTCACCCTGGTGGCCTACTCGATGCCGGAGTTCTGGTTCGGGATCCTGGTGTTGATGGCCCTGGCCGGGGGGGTCGGGTTCTTTCCGGCGCTCTTCCCCACGGGCGGCTACGAGACGGCCGGCGCCGGACTGACCGGGTTGGACCATGCGGTCGATGTCCTGAACCACCTGGCCCTACCGTTCTTCACTCTCACGGTGGCCTACCTGGGCGAGTACGCGCTGATCATGCGGTCGTCGATCCTCGACGTGATGGGAGAGGACTTCGTCACCACGGCCCGGGCCAAGGGATTGCGCGAGAAGCAGGTGCTGTGGCGCCACACCGTCCCCAATGCGCTGCTCCCCACCATCACGCTGACCTTCCTCAGCCTCGGCTTCGTGTTCGCCGGCACGATCACGGTCGAGTACGTGTTCTCCTGGCCCGGGCTCGGCTTGCTCACCGTGGAGGCGATCGACAACAAGGACTTCCCCGTCCTCCAGGCGGTGTTCCTCCTCTTCAGCGCGACGGTGATCGTGTTCAACCTCATCGCGGACCTGCTCTACGCGTACCTCGATCCTCGGGTGCGGGCGGCCTGACATGGACCGCCCGCTCCTCCAACCGGCCCGGGGCACCGCCCAGGTCGAGACCGGCGTTCTCTCCCCGCCGGAGGAGCCGCCCGACGATCCCCGGAAGATCGCCTGGGCCAGGCGGCGCCGCGCCATAGCCGGGGTGTGGCAGCGTTACCGCCGCAACGCCGTGGGGATGGTGGGCCTGGTCATCCTGGCCGTGTTCGTGCTGGTGGCCCTGCTGGCGCCGGTGATCGCCGGGCGGGAGCAGCTCGACCCGACCTGCCCGTGCGCGGGATCGCCGCTTCAGGCGCCAACCGCGGAATTCCCCTTCGGCACCGACGACCTCGGACGATCCGTCTTTGCCCTGACGGTGTGGGGCTCGCGGATCTCGCTGATGGTAGGGATGTTCGCAACGGTGATCTCCATCCTCATCGGCTCGGTGGTTGGGATCGTGGCCGGCTACTACGGGCGGTGGACCGAGACCGTGCTGATGCGGCTCACCGACTGGTTCCTGGTGATCCCGTTCCTGCCGCTGGCCATAGTCCTCGCCTCGCTATTGAGCCCCTCGCTCCTGGTCATCGTGTTCGTGATCGGGATCACCTCGTGGCCGAGCACGGCCCGGATCGTCCGTGCCCAGGTGCTGTCGGTGAAGACCCGGCCGTACGTGGAGCGGGCCAGAGCCCTGGGCGCGTCGAACTGGCATCTCACCACCCGACACATCCTGCCCAACGTGGGCCCGATCATTTTCGCCAACACCGTCCTGCTGGTGGCTATCGCCATCCTGTCGGAGACCACGCTCTCCTTCCTGGGCCTGGGGGATCCGCTGTCGATCTCGTGGGGGACCATCCTCGAGGCGGCGTTCAACGCGGGGGCGGCCACCTCGGGCAACTGGTGGTGGCTCGTGCCGCCTGGGGTGGCCATCGTTCTGGTGGTCCTGGCCTTCACCATGTGCGGCTACGCGCTGGACGAGATCCTCAATCCCAGGCTGCGTCGGCGATGAGCGTCCTCGCCGTTCGCGACCTGCGCGTCGAATACGGAACCCAACAGGGGCCCGTGCCGGCCGTCCGGGGTGTCGACCTTCGGGTCGAGGAGGGGGAGACCCTCGGGCTGGCCGGGGAGTCGGGCTGCGGGAAGTCGACCGTCGCCCACGCCGTGCTCCGTCTTCTCCCGCCCAGCTCGCGTGTCACCGGCTCGGTGCTGCTCGACGGGGATGACGTGCTGTCGATGACGTTCGGTCGCCTCCGGACGGTGCGGTGGAACCAGGCCGCGATCGTGTTCCAGGGCGCGATGCACGCCCTGAATCCGGTCCAGCGGGTCGGGGACCAGGTCGCGGAGGCGATCCGGATCCATGATCCGAAAGCGACGGAGCGTGATGCCGCCGGCCGTGCGGCCGCCCTGGTCGAACGGGTCGGGCTTCACCCGGGGCGGTCCGCCGATTACCCGCACGAGCTCTCCGGGGGACAGCGGCAGCGGATCATGATCGCCATGGCCCTGGCCTGCTCCCCCAGGCTGGTCATCGCCGACGAGCCGACCACCGCCCTGGACGTGATGGTCCAGGCCCAGGTCCTGTCCGTTCTGAAGACGATCCAGCAGGATCTCGGGCTCTCGCTCCTGTTCATCACCCACGACCTGTCCGTCCTGGCCGAGATGTGCGACCGGATCGCCGTCATGTACGCGGGGCGGATCGTCGAAGAAGGAACCGCCGACCAGGTGTTCGACGGCCCGGCACATCCGTACAGCCGGGCCCTGGCCGGAGCGTTCCCCCGGATCGGCCGGGCCCAGGACCGAAGGTCGCCGGCAGGGCTCGGTGGAGACCCGCCGGACCCACAGGACATCCCCCCTGGCTGTTCGTTCCACCCTCGGTGCCCGTTCCGGTTCGCTCCCTGTGACGAGGTCGATCCGCCGCTGCTCCCGGCCGGCGAGGGACGGCGGGCGGCGTGCCTGCTCTTCGATCCCGAGCTGG
>DASQTB010000035.1:0-3735 GCA_035642095.1 Actinomycetota bacterium
CGTCCAGCACCTTCCGGACGTCCCCGCCCCGACCCGGAGCGTCAGCCGTCCGTCGTCGCCGATCACACCAAGGGCCCGGATCAGGAGGTTCATCCCGGTGCTGTCCATAAAGATCAGCCTGCGGAGGTCGATGGTGACCGATGCTCCCGGCTGGAGGAGCGGTTCCACCGCGGCGCGGGCGTCGGGTTCGGTGGTCAGATCGAGACTTCCGTTGAACGCCACCCCGGTCCCCTCCTCCAGAGGCGAGATCTCGAGCACCTGGCCGGTCGGACTACCGACGAACCGGCGGCGCCGGGGGGACGAACGGCCGAGGGACGAACGGGGCGAATCTCACGAGGCGGGAACGTACTGCGGGGGACCGCTCCTGTCGGTACGAAAGCGTACCAACCCGTTGGGTTTGACACCGGCCCGGCGAGGGGACAACGCTACCTCGGTCGGATGGAGGAGTCGGCGCCGGAGGAGAGCGGCAACCGCCTGCTGGACCGCCTGCCTCCGGAGGCGCGCGCGGCGCTCGTCGAGGGATCTCGCCTGGAACACCTCGCCCAACGCCGGACGTTGTGGGAGCCGGGCGAGCGGATGGACCACGTCTACTTCCCGGTCGGCGGGGTGATGTCCCTCCTGGCTGTGACCCGGGACGGCGCTTCGGTCGAGGTGGCCACGGTGGGGAACGAGGGGATGGTGGGGGTGGCCGTGTTCCTCGGGCAGCGGCGGCGAGCGGCGGGACGGGCCATGTCCCAGATCCCCGGCGACGGGCTGCTGATCGACGGGGACCGATTCGAGGCCGTCGTGCGAGCCAGCACCAGGGTTCAGGAACTCCTCAGCGGCTACACCCACGCGGTGCTGATCCACATCACCCAGGGGGCTATCTGCAACCGGCTCCACTCCGTCGAGCAGCGCCTGGCCCGATGGGTCCTGGAGATGGACGACCGGATCCGGCCGGAAGAGCTCCCCGTGACCCATGAGTTCCTGGCCCAGATGCTGGGCGTCCGGCGGGCATCGGTCACCGATGCGGTGGCCCCGCTGCAATCGGCGGGGGCCATCGCCCACGAACGGGGTCGTATCCGGGTCCTGGACCAGAACCGGCTGACCGGCCTGGCCTGCGAATGCTACGGGATCGTGAGGCAGGCCTACGACGACCTCCTGGATTGGCCGACGCCCTAGGCCTCGCCGAGGCCGTTCCCCAGCCGGTAGACGTGGTACGAGTGTCCGATCACCGTCTCGGCCACGTTTCGGACGTGGATCCCTCCCGGCGTGACGCCCTTCTCCGTCCCCCGGTGGGCGTGACCGTGGAAGATGACGCCGGCACCAGCTCGATCGATGGCCTCGGCCAGGAGATAGCTCCCCAGGAAGGGGTAGATCTCGAGCCGCTCGCCCGACAGCGTGGCCTCGACGGGAGCGTAGTGGAGCAGCGCCACCCGTAGACCAGCTTCGAGCCCCGACAGAGCGCTTTCCAGGCGCTCGGCGACCTGTTCGGTGTGACCGACGAAGGCCTTCATCTGATCCTCGCCGAACGGCGTGGCGCAGGCCCCGGCGAAGCCGCCCCCGAACCCCTTCGTCCCGGCCACCCCCAGGGGAGCTCCGGCGACGTCGATCGTGGCCCCCTCTCCCTCCAGGATGCGAAGGCCGGCGGACTCGAGCAGGCTCCGGATGTCGTCCTGGCGGCCAGAGTGGTAGTCGTGGTTGCCGAGCACGGCGATGGTGGGAATCGCCTCGGCCACCGCGGCCAGCTCTCCGGCCAGGACCTTTCCCTCCTCCACGGTCCCCCGCCGGGTCAGGTCACCGGCCAGCAGGAGGAGGTCCGCCCGGCCCGGCAGATCCTGGAACCGAGGAGCGATCTTGCCCGCCGAATCCGTACCGGCGTGGAGATCGCCGACGGCGGCCACCCTGATCACGGCAGCCGCTCACCTCCGCCCGGCCCGGCCTCGCCGGAGACGGAGAGCTCGTTGACGACCTCTCGTTCGGGGGCCACCTCGCGGACGACCTCCTCCACCGCCAGGCACCGCTCCGACGTCGCCACCGCCCCCGACAGGAAGATCCGCCCCGCCGCCAGGCGGACGTCCAGCTCCAGCTCACCCGTTCGTGGGTCGGTGGCCAGGGCCTTCTGGATCCGGCCGATCAGGTACTCGGGGGCGTCGTCCGGGTTCACGCCGCCTCACCCTGGAGCGAACGGATGGCCTCCCCAGGGACGACCTGGTCGCTCGACCGGGCGTAGTAGAGCAAGCTGAGCACCCGGAGGGGGTTGTATCTCCTAGCCCGGGACAAGAGGTAGTCCCAGTCCAGGTCGTTCCGGCGGAGCAGCGCCAGCGCGTCGAACCAGTGACGAGGGCTCCGCTCCTTGTGAACCAGCGCTTTGATCACGATGAGATCCTCCGGACAGATCACCGGGACCCGAATGCCCTCGATCTCCTCGGTCCGGGCCCGGGCGGCCATGTCCTCGTCGAGCCTGACCCGACCGTCCGACAGGAAGATCACATCCACCAGGACGTCGTCCCTCATCGCCTTGAACAGCCATTGAGGGTCGGTCCGCTGCGTCCTGAAACCCTCCCCGGCCAGCACCTGGAGCGTTCGGGGGGCGTCCTCCGGCCCGACGAGCACGTCGATGTCGTGGGTCCATCGAGGGCGGCCGAGCACGGCCGATGCCAGGCCGCCCATGAACAGGTGAGGGATCCGGGCCCGACGAAGCGCGCCGGCCGTCCGCCGGAGTACCTGGCGGAAGACCGCCTCGTCCACCTCGGCGTCGCCCTCCCACAGGCGGTCCTCGCTGGGGCGGGCCATGCCGATCCGGTACCCGGGGTCCCATCTCAGCAAACCGAGGAGAGCGCGGGGCGTCAGGTCGGCCCGCGGCTACGGGCCCAATCGACGAACTCCGCCGTGCCGGTCCCTCGATCCTCGGCGATGTACTGGTCTGCCAGCTCGCGGATCCGGTCGTCGGAGTAGCCCGCTCTGCGAAGCATGGGCCTGGCGTCGTCCGCCAGCATCCGGGCGCTCTCGACCTCGGCCGCCTCGGGCTGGGGACGCCCCGGCTCGGCGGTCTGGCCCTCCTTCTCCTCGCGGAGGGGTCCCGGCTGGTGCCCGCCCTGGTCCACGACGGACACCTACCCGGGGTCCCGGGGAGGAAACCGGGCGCATACTTGGTCGCGGCATGGCTACCACCGGGCGCCTTGGAGGCTTCGCCGCCACGGTGATCGTCCTGGTTGGGTGCGGCGTCCCTCGCGACCCGGACGGGACGCTCGACCGCGTGGACGGCGGATCGATGCGGGTGGGGATCACCGAGCGCCCGCCGTGGACCCTCGTCGGTGACGACGGGCCGGCCGGCGTGGAGGTCGACCTGGTGGAGGGGTTCGCCCGGTCGATCGACGCCGAGACCGAGTGGTTCGAGGGTTCCCAGGCCGAGCTGCTGACCTCGCTGGAGGAACGAGAGCTGGACCTGGTCGTCGGAGGGTTCACCGAAGATGACGCCTGGGCACAGCAGGTCACCTTTACCCAGCCGTACGCCACGATCCAGGTGAGCGTGGGATCTCCACCGGATCGCCCGCCACCCGGCGACATCGAGGGCGATCGGGTCGCCGCGCGAGAGGGGACGCCCGTCCCCCGGCTCGTCGAGGATGCGGGAGGGACTCCGGTCCGGGTTGAGGACCTGTCGGCGGTGACCGGGCTGGTGGCCGCAGAGGACTGGGAGCTGAGGGCGCTCGGCCGGGTATCGGGCGGCCTGGTGCTCGACGAGTCCGGCCACGC
>DASQTB010000036.1:0-8269 GCA_035642095.1 Actinomycetota bacterium
GCGGATCGAGAGGAAGAAGGCCGGCTGGAAGCTGGTCAAGAGGGCCGTGACCAACAGCTCTGGAACGTACAGGGTTCGGCTTCGGGATCGAGAGGGCCGGTATCGGGCCGTCCTGGCCGCCGGCTCGGAGTCGGCCATCGATCGGTGTGGTGCGGCCACCTCACCCCCGCGACGACACCGCCACTAGCTCCGGTCGGCCCCGTTCGTCTTTGCGGGCTTTGGATCGACAGGTGTGACGCCGGCCGCGTTCCGGAACGCCTCCCTGGGATGGTGCAGCGAGCCGAGCTGGACCACGTCTCGGCGGAAGAACAGGGCCAGCGTCCAGTCGGAGAGGATCCGGACCCGGCGATTGATCGTCGGCACGAGTAGGGCGTGGTAGGTCCGGTGGAGGAACCAGGCCGGGAACCCTCGGATCTTCGTGCCGAAGATCCGGGCCACGCCCTTGTACTTCCCCAGCGACACCAGGGACCCGATCTGACGGTATCGGAACGGCTTCGGCTCCCTGCCGTCCAAAGCTCGGATGAGGTTCTTGGCCAATCGCCGGGCCTGGCGAAGGGCGTGCTGCGCGGTGGGAGGAGCGAAGCCGCCGGCCACGATGTCCGGCACCTCGGCGCAGTCGCCGGCGGCCCAGACGCCCTCGGCCGATTCCACCCGAAGGTAGCGATCGACGACCAGACGCCCCCGATCCCCCGTGGGCAGCCCCAGGCGTTCGACAATGGGGTTGGCCCGAACGCCGGTAGTCCACACCAACGTGTCGGCCTCGAACGTCGTCCCGTCGGAGAGTTCCATCCGGCCGCCCACGGCGGAGTCGAGGCGGGTGGCCAGGTGGACCTCGATCCCTCGCCGCTTGAGGCGCTCGACGGCATACCCGGCCAGCTCCTCACCGATCTCGGGGAGGATCGAGGGGGCGGCCTCCACCAGGACCCACCGCATATCCTCTCGGCGAACGGTTCGGTAGTAGCGGCACGCGTCCCGGGCCAGGTCCTCCAGCTCGGCCAGGCCCTCCACACCGGAGTAGCCGCCACCGACGAACACGAAGGTCAGCGCGCGGGCCCGGACGGCGGGGTCCGGGGTCGACTCGGCCACGTCCATCCTCTCCAGGATCCGGTTCCGGAGATAGATCGCCTCGGGAACGGACGTGAAGCCGACGCCTCGTTCGGCGAGACCGGGCACGGGCAGCACCCGAGACACGGCGCCGAGCCCCAACACGATATGGTCGTACCGCAGTTCAACGGGATCGCCTTCGGGAGGCCGGACCGAGGCTCGCCGCCGGTCGCGATCCAGGGACTCGAGCCGGCCCGTGACCACTCGGGCACCCCGGAGGACCCGGCGAAGGGGGATCACCACGTGCCGCGGCTCGAGGTTCCCGGACGCCGCCTCGGGGAGGAAGGGCTGGTAGACCATGAGCGACTCCGGGGCCACCACGGTGATGTCGAGGAGTCCCGGTCGTACCCGCTTGATCAGTCCCAGGGCGGTGTACAGACCGATGTAGCCCCCACCGACGATGAGGATCCGGGCCGGCCGTTTCACGGAGCAAGTGTAAGAAGCGGTGGTTCAGCCCGTCGTCGCTACTGCCAGCGGTAGTGGCTGGGCAGCCCTTCGTGAAACGAGTCGTCGGCGTCGCCCGGAGATGAGCCGTTGGCTCCGCTCCCCTCGGCCCCCGACGGCTCCTCCGCTTCCCCGAGATGGACAACCTTGGGCGCACGCTCCGAGCTCGCCGTCTGGTCCAGCCGCTCCGCGACCCTGGCCAGCTCGTCGAGCCACGCCGTCATCGAGGTCATGGCGGTCGACGTCGGGTCCAGGGCCTCACGCAGACGACCGGGAGCCTGGTCGATCTCGGAGCGGGCGAACGCGGCGCTCTCGCCCACCGAACGGATCACCGTGGCGATCTCTTCTCGCCACCGGGTCAGGCCTTCCGTTTCCGCACGCAGGCTCTCCCGAGCTCGCTCGATCTCCTGGAGCTGCTGCTCGTTGCCCTGGCGAGCCCGTTCGAACAGGGCCGCGACGGCCTGTTCGGTCGTCTCCAGCACGTGGGACAGGTCCTGCGACGCGAAGACGGTCCCCGTCTCCCCATCGATCGGAGGCGCCTTCGTCTCCCGGCGCCTGAGTTCCTCGCGTAGCTCCTCCGCCCCGGCCTCGAGCTCCGCCAGCCGCTGGGCGGCCGAACGCGCCTCCTTCGTGGCCTGATCGAGCTTGGCCTGAGCCTCCTCGAGCTCCTCGGTCAGCCTGGCCTCCTCGTGCTTCGCCGCCCGGGTCCGGTCGCCGAGCTCACCTCGGAGCGCATCGACGATGGCCCTGGTCCGGGCGAGCTCGGCCTCCGCGGTACGGAGACGCTGTTGGGTCCGGCCGAAGAGGACGTCTCGATCGATCAGGGTCTGGAGCACGCTTCGACGGCTGAACCCGAAGAAACCCCGCTTCAGGGTGGCCGCTGTCTCGGCCATGGCTCCCTCCTTTCAACGGATGGTGAGGGGAGCCGCGAGGCCATTATCGAGTCGGGAGCGGGTCGGTTCAACGACCGCGGGGCAATCGGCCGGATACGATCTCCGGGCGGCGGATCGTCGCCGGGAGCGACACGGCGACGGCGAGCGGCGTCGCCATCTCGGACCCGGATGGTCTCGGTCCCGGGAATCGCAAAACTTTCTGCTTCCCGCGGGGATCTCCGTGAACTGGCGCGGAGGTGACGCTACCCGCGTGTTTCGTCGGGTTGCTCCGACGATCGGGGAATGCTACGGTTAGCCCCGGTTTGCTAGCTTTCCTGAAGGGGGTCGACTAGGTCCAAACGGATGGGCGGAGCCGCGACCGCGGTCTCTGCGCGGCGACCGGGTGGTGGGATTCGAGGCCCCTACTCTGCATCCTGATCCGTTGAGCCCTCGCATCATGGCGGAGAGTCGACCTCGAGAGGAGGCGGAATGGTGATTCGCTCGATCTTTCGTTCCGGAACGGCCCGTCGCCGTGTGGCGGTCCTGGGCGCGCTTTCATTGATAGCGTTTTTTGCTCAGCTCACGCTGGCAGGTCCCGCTGTGGCCGTCCCTTACACCGGAGGCTTCTCTCCGACCGTCATCGGCCAGCTGGCCGACCTCAACGGCGACGGCGTCGTCACCGGCCGCGACGACTCGAACCAGTTCTACGGCAGCACCCACATCATCGACGGCGGGCTCGACTGCAACGCCTGGGGAGCAACCAACGCCGGCACCGCCGGCAACGGAGTGATCGACGCCGCCGACGACTGCACGCTGATCGGTGTCGACGGCACCGCGGACGGGGTCACCATCCAGGTCATCGGCGGCGCGTTCCAGTGGAGCGGGCCGCTGCCCTTCGTCTTCAACGACGCCGATCCGGATAATCCCGACGTCGGCGACTCCGACTTCGCCTGGTCCACCATCGACGGCAAGGTGGACTCGAACGGCAACGAGACGATCGACGCCAACGACTGCCATTTCGGCCTCATCGGCGTCACGGTCGACCCTGGGCTCGGAGACCCCACGGATGGGGCGGACATCCTGGGGAACACCGGCACCAACACGAACCCGTGTGGATTCGCGAACCCTCCCGATTCGGCCGACAACGGGCTCGTGGACCTGAACAGTGACGGTGACATCACGGCCGCGGATTCATGCACCAACGGCTGCTTCTTCGGCCACGACGTCACGCTCGGCGTGGTGCAGGCTTTGGCGCCGTCGCCGCCTCCGGAGGATCAGCCCACCGAGTGTCCCGGCTTTGCGGGCGACCCGCGAAACGACGTGGTGGGCACCACCGGGAACGACACCCTTGCCGGGACCCAAGGGGCCGACATCATCTGCGCCCTCGGCGGCAACGACTTCATCAGCGGCCTCGGGGGGAACGACCTGATCATCGCTGGTTCCGGCAACGACACCGTGAATGGCGGCGCCGGGAACGACACCGTCAAGGCCGGTGGGGGCCGTGACCGCGTCAACGGCAAGGGAGGTCGCGACCGCCTGAACGGTGCTGGCGGAAACGACCGCCTGAACGGCTCTGCCGGCAACGACCGCCTGCGGGGCGGTGGTGGTCGCGATCGCCTGGACGGCGGTGGCGGCACCGACACCTGCGCGGGAGGCGAGATCGTCAGGCGCTGCGAGAGATAGCTCACAGCGCTGAGCGCCGGAGGACCGGCCCCCGCTCGGGGGCCGGTCCCTCTTGTGGGGGCTGCGGGACCCCGGACTCGGTATCCTGGGCCGTGATGAGCGAAGCCGAGGAGCGGTCCGCCTACTCCCAGATGGGCGAGCAATGGCTCGTCCGGGGCGGGGGGGTAGACATCATCACCACCCAGGACCGGGAGCTCTCCACCGAGGAGATGGTCCTCAACATCGGCCCTCAGCACCCCTCGACGCACGGTGTCCTCCGCCTGGTCCTGGAGCTCGACGGCGAAAAGATCGTGCATGCCGAGCCGGTGATCGGCTACATGCACCGAGCGGCCGAGAAGCTGGCCGAGCATCGGGACCATCGCCAGGTTCTGGTCCTCATGAACCGCCATGACTGGTTGTCCGCGTTCAATAACGAGCTCGGGTGGTGCATCGCCGTTGAGCGCCTGGCCGGGGTCGAGGTGCCGGACAGGGCCCAGTGGATCCGAACGATGATGGCCGAGTGGAACCGGATCCTGAACCACCTGATGTTCACGGGGTCGTACCCCCTCGAGCTCGGAGCGATGACGCCGATGTTCTACGCGTTCCGAGAGCGGGAGATGATCCAGGACCTCATGGAGGCGGCCACGGGCGCCCGGATGCATCACTCCTACGCTCGGGTCGGTGGCCTGAAGGACGATCTGCCCCGCGGATTCCTGAAGCAGTCGGCCGAAGTCCTCAAATGGGTCCGGAAGAAGCTGCGGGACTTCGACAACCTGATCATGGGGAACGAGATCATCGCCGCCCGGACGAAGGGCATCGGCATCCTCCCGCCGGACGTGGCCGTGGCCTTCGGAAACTCCGGCCCGGTCCTTCACGCGTCCGGGATTCCCATGGATTCACGGAAGGACGAGCCGTACGAGAAGTACGCCGAGGTCGAGTTCGAGGTGCCCCTCGGGACCGAAGGGGACTGCTACGACCGGCTGTGGGTGCTCGTTCAGCGGATGCATCAGTCGTGCAACATTATCGAGCAGTGCATGGAGCGGCTTCCCGGCGGCGAGTACGTGGCCAAGAAGGTTCCCCAGAAGATCCCGGAGGGCGAGGTGTACGTCCGAACCGAGAACCCCCTCGGGCTGATGGGGTACTATCTGGTCGGCGACAACAACGAGTTCCCGTACCGGCTGAAGATGCGGACGGCCTCGTTCTCGAACGTCTCCGTCCTTCCCTGGATGCTGACCGGGCAGCTCGTGCCCGACCTGATCGCCATCCTTGGCTCGGTCTTCTTCGTGGTCGGCGACATCGACCGCTGAAGCTCTCCAGCCTCCCAGGAACCAAGCAGAGCGGCCGGTCCCCGTCCTCTCTCTGCTATCCCCCATTCGGCCTACGGCGGCGGGCCGTCCGAACTAACTACGCTCTCGGTACCTCGGAGGAATCGTGCTGGGCGGCCTCACCGCCCGCAGAATCCGTAGCATGCTCGGTGCCCGCGTCGCCGTGGTTGCCGTGACCGCCACGTCACTCCTTGGGTCTGCTCCTACCTGGGCCCACGACTCCAGCGGGCCAGGCGCGTCGGGCTCGCCGCCGGGCGATCGTCCATCCCAGGGCCTGGTCTTCACCGGGCTGGAGCCCGGTCGTCCCGGAGGCCCCTGCGACCCTCGGGGTCCGGAGCAGCCGCTCCTGGCGATAGTCGACGGGGAACGATTCCTGGGCTGTTCCTCCGGGCCCGACCCCGCGCCCCCGGGGACGCCGCTCGGTTCCCGGCCCACGACCGCCGAGCTCCGGCAGCTGGCTGCGCCGGTGGAGGCCGATGTCCCCTGCATCGGCGACGGGACCTCCGGCTACCGAGTGCAGGCCATCTACGCCTACCCGGCCGGCCAGCCGAACCGGTATGGAGAAGTGCTCCCCCTCATCCGGCGGTGGGCGGCGTCGAACGTGGACGCCGTGTTCTCGGCCAGTGCCGCGCAGACGCTGGGGGGCCGCCGGGTCCGGTTCGTCACCGACGCCTCCTGTCAGGTGGTCGTTCTCCCGGTACAGGTCTCGGCCTCGGGAGACGACACGTTCGGCAACACCATCGTCGAGCTTCGCCAGCGGGGCTTCGGCCGCAGCGACCGCAAGTACCTGGTGTGGATGGATGCTCCCGGCCCCTACTGCGGCATCGCCCAGCAATACGCGGACGACTCGGTGGGGGCAGTCAACCGGAACAACGGGAACCCGAGCGTCCTGGGGATGGTGGGCAGGATCGATGCGCCGTGCTGGGGCAGCGCGGGGACCCCCTTCGAGGCCCACGAGCTGATGCACCTGCTGGGCGGGGTCCAGGGCAGCGCTCCCCACGGGACAGGATCCCCGGAGCTGGCCGGGGGGCATTGCACCGATGAGGCCGACGTCATGTGCTACGACGACGATGGAGCGGGTCCCGTCTCCATCACCTGGGGCTGTCCCGGGCAGAACGAGCGCCTGTTCGATTGCGGCCACGACGACTACTTCCACACAGCCCCTGCCCCCGGCTCGTACCTGGCCGGGCACTGGAACCCGGCCGGCAGCCGGTTCCTGGAGCAGGTCCCGTATCAGGGACCGGGGAAGACGGTGAGGCTCCACGCGTCGCGATCCAGAGTCCCGGCGGGCCGGAAGATCCGTCTGGCCGCCTCCATCACGCCCTGCGTCGACGCCACCGAGAGGCGGATCGCGCTTCGGTGGCGATCCAGGATGTGGATCCGGTCGACCGGTCCACGCTGCGCGGCGACCTTCGCGGTACGGGTCGACGCGAGGACCACGTTCCGGGCGGTCTCGCCCGCCGGCGGGACCGACACGACCAGGGCCGTGTCACGGCCGGTCACCGTCCGAACGGTCGGGCCGTAGACGGGTCAGCATCCGGTCTCACGATCACCGAGCACGGCGGCCGGCGGGGGAAGGCCCTCGGTTCCGAAGGCCAGGAGCGCCAGGCTTCCCAGCTTCCCTTCGTCGATCAGGATCGAGCCCCGGCTCCGGGCCTCGAACAGCCGGTTCGCCCCTCGCCAGTCGCTCGCTGCCTCGGCATCGGCCTGACGGGCACGCACGCCCGCGGCCCATAGGCGGTACCCCAGGGCGAGGAGGGCCTCCCGCTGGGACACCGGCCCCCAGACCTGGAGGCCGGCCCGGCGGGCCTCGGCCGCCACGACCTCGAGGTCGACCGCCGCCGTGACGTCGCGGCTCCCGGGCTCGGCCAGAACCTCATCGGTCACGCCCTGGTCGAGGTAGGCGTGGACGGGGCCGGGAGCGCTGTCCCCGCCGAACCCATAGTCGAAGAAGAAGGAATAGCCGCGGGCCAGCACCTGACCCACTCGTCGGATGAGACTCGCCGCGGCCGGTGACACCGGCCGCTCCTCGCTCTCCCTGAGGGGCCGGTCGAGGAGGTTCGTCACCTCCGGCGAAGGCTCGCCCTCGACCTCGACGAACCGATTCCCGTCCACGCCGACCAGGACCTGGACCGTCCGGCCGTCCCGGAAGCGCACCCGGTGGAATGGCAGGTTGTCGAGGACCTCGTTGGCGATGATGCAGCCGGCGACGCGGTCGACCTCGTCCAGGGAGCCCCGGCCTTCCAGCCCGGCCTCCCGAAGCGCGCTCACCTGTCTCGGGGTCCGCTCCACCGCGATGTAGCGGACCGATTCAGCCAGATCCGGAACCCCTCTGATCGCGGCCAGGATCGTCCGGCCCAACGTCCCGTCTCCCGCTCCCAGCTCGACCACCGTGAACGGTGACGGACGGCCCAGGCGGTCCCAGCATTCCGCCACCTGGCGGGCCAGGAGGTCGCCGAACGCCGGCGAGACATGGGGGCTGGTGACGTAGTGCCGGTGGGGCCCGATCGGCGGAGTCGCGTAGAACCCCTCCTTCGGGTCGTACAGCGCGGCGTCCATGAAGTCGGCGAAGGAGATCGGCCCCTCTCGCCGGATCCGATCGATGAGCCGCCCGGCCAGCGTCATCCCGTTCGCTCCGTGTGCGCTTCGAGCCGGCCCTCGGCGTGGACGGGATCGAAGCCATCGAGGTCCGACGGCACGCCGAGCCAGGCCGCGTCCGTGACGAACTCGCCCGTGAGCTCGCTGCGCAGGATCCGGCCGTCCTCGGGGTCCAGCCACGCTCGCTGGACGTAGCGGAGCTCGCCGTCGTAATCGAGTGCGGCGTCCGCAGGGACGTCGAAGCCCGATTGGGCTGAACCCTCC
>DASQTB010000037.1:0-4478 GCA_035642095.1 Actinomycetota bacterium
CCAGACCTCCCCAGGGACATCGCTGCCCGGCTGCTGTTCGATCCGGTGGGCCCCTCTACGGGACCGAACCTCGGGTTCGTGCTCCTCGTCGTCGGGACGACCGGCGCCCTGGTTGCCATCCTGACCATGACCCTGCCGGCCCTGAAACCCCTCCGTCGGCTGATGGGCCTCCTGGCCCTGGCCATCCCGGCCGGATTCGCGGTGCGCACCTTCCAGCTGGCCCTCGAGGACGGGGCGCTGCTCGACCTGCCGACCTTGCTCGGCTCCGGGGTGTACGTCGCCGCCGCCGGTGGGTTCGTGGAGATGGTCGCCGGCAAGTGGTTCGGCCGCTGAGTCCGATCGCGGGGAGAGCGGTGATCCGGAGGTCGACCGTCCGATTCGACACGGGCGACCGGATTTCCTAGAGTCTCCCCGTCCGGTTCCAGCCGAAGGCGTCCCCCCGCTCCCGCGACGGTGGACGACTCGAAGGAGGTGTCCCCGTGAAGGGAGCAGCCAGAAGAAGCAGGATCTCCGTATCGATCGCCCTGGCCC
Source organism: Actinomycetota bacterium (assembly GCA_035642095.1). Lineage (GTDB taxonomy): Bacteria > Actinomycetota > UBA4738 > UBA4738 > CALAEC01 > DASQTB01. Next base: position 532 of record DASQTB010000037.1, read on the forward strand.
TGGTGGTCGTGGCAGGAGCGATCGGCATAGCCGCGCCGGCCGGCGCCCAGACTGCCCCCCCGTGGGACGGGAACCCGATCTCGCCCGGGCTCGGGCCGACGTACGGCGAGACGTGGTGCGCCGGGCCCACCGGGGCCATCGCCGAGCAGCAGGACGCTCCGCTGGCGCTGATCCCCTACGAGGCGATCGAGTGCACGCTCAAGCAGTTCGAGGACGAGGCCGCCGCGGCCCGGGTCCCCGACCGGTTGTCGTGGTCGAAGATCGGCGAGTCGGTGGAGGGACGGGACATCCTGGGCGTGGTGGTCAACGCGCTGGACACCCCGGAGCAGCAGCAGGCATTCGCCCGATGGCAGCAGCTCCGGAGCCTCATGTTCACCGACCCGGCCCAGGCCCAATCCCTCCTGGCCTCGTGGGGATCGAACGTCAAGCTCCCCATCCTCCTGACCCCGAACATCCACGGGAACGAGGAGGAGGGGACCGACGCCATGATGCAGGTCATCCGGGACCTGGCCACGCTCCCCTACGGCACGAACCCGACCCTGGACGCTCTTCTGGACCACGCCATCGTCGTCGTCATCCCCACCGCGAACCCCGACGGCCGGACGAACGGCGTCCGGCGGAACCCGAACGGGTTCGACCTGAACCGCGACTTCCTGGTCCAGTCCCAGCCGGAGGTCCGGGCGAACGCCGCGTTCCAGCTCCAGTGGCTGGCTCCGGTCGGCCTGGCCATGCACGGCTACTTCAGCCCCACCCTGATCGACGGGCTGACCAAGCCGCACAACCCCGGGCTCGAGTACGACCTGTTCGTCAGGTGGAACCAGCGCCGCCTCGACGCGAACGAGACCGCCTACAACAACGCGGGCATGGAGATCATGCGCCCGGTCAACGACTGGGGCGACTGCGGCTGGTTCAGTTGTAGGCCCGTGGGCCCACCGTACGCCGAGGGATGGGACGACTGGGGCCCGTTCTACACGCAGACGTACATGGCCTTCTACGGCGTGGACAGCTCCACGCTGGAGATGTGCGACTCCGACGCCGGCTGTAACGGGCGGTTCGGATCGAAGCGGGCCCAGTACATCGGGTTCTACTCCTCGGCCGACTTCTGGGTGGAGAACAGCACGGCGATCCTCCACGACCAACTGGAGATCTTCCGCCGCGGGCGGGCCGGCGCCGCCAGGGTGAACTGCTGCGACGACCCCCTGGTGGCCGGCCGCGGGTTCGACGAGGCCAACCACAACTGGATGGTCCCGTACCCGAAGGCCTACGTGATCCCGTTCGTAGGCGGCGGGTCGCCGGCGGCCCAGCGCAGCGACGCGGAGGCCAACCGCATGGCGAAGTGGCTGCTCGACAACGGGATCGAGGTGCATCGCACCACCGCGGACTCGACGTTCGGCGGCCAGACGTTCCCGGCCGGCTCGTACGTGGTGTGGCTCAACCAGCCGCTCCGAGGGATCGCCTACACCGCCTTGAGCGCCGGCCAGGACGTCTCCGATCGGATCTCCCAGCTCTACGCGCCGCCCGGCGCGTGGAGCCACGGCTACCTGTGGGGAGCCGACGTGGTGGAGATCCCCGCCGAGGCATCGTTCGCGCCGGCGTCGACGCGGATCACCGCATTGAACGACCTCCAGGGCGGTGTTCGGCCCGGGCCGGCGGACTGGTACGCCGCCACGCTCCAGGGCGCCGAGGAGGTTCGGGCCGTCCTCGGCCTGCTCCGCGGCGGGCTCGACGGCGAGGTCGCCGAGACGCAGTTCACCAACGCGTCGGGCGCTCAGATGCCGGCCGGCTCCGTGATCTTCAACGCCTCGGCGGCGTCGGCACTCCAGGCCGCGGGTGATGCCGCCGGTCTCTTCTTCGAGCCGGGGACCGGGTCGAAGCCGCCGACCACCCAGCTGGACGAGGCGCCGAGGATCGCCATCCTCACCGACGTCAGGGAGCCAGCCGAGGATGACACCTCGTGGTCGCTACGGCAGATCTTCGGCAACGACGTCGGCTTCGTGAAGGTCACGGTGGGGAGGGACTCGCTGGATCGGGCCCCGACCGATCCTCTGGCCGGCTTCGACGTGATCTACAACGCGGGCCAGACGTACCCCGCCGCGAAGTTCAGCACGGCCAGGGAACGCTTGCGGGACTTCTTCCAGCGGGGAGGCGGGTACATCGCCACCAGCCTGTCCTCCAGCAACTTCTCCTTCCTCAACGGCGCTCAGCCGGCCCTGATCCAGGGGACGCTGACCCAGTCGAGCGACTCGGCGGACGGGGGCATCGCCCGGTGGAACAACGTCCAGCCGAACGGGCCGATCACCGGAGGGTTCGCCCCGACCGACAACCTGTACCTGCCGTCGAACGTCACCTGGTTCTCCAGTACGCCGACCGGCTCGGTGGTCGACGGACGCTACCTGCCGTCGACCTCGGCGATGTTCCTGGCCGGCTTGTGGCGGGATCGGAGCGCCGCGGCGGCGAACGCGCCGATGGTCGTTCACGGGACGACCGAGGTCGACAGCCGGTACGTCGGGCTGGCCACGAATCCCTTTTCACGCGGGGATGCCGAGCGGGAATGGCCGCTGATCGGCCAGGCCGCGCTCTGGTCGAACCTCACGGACCAGTAGCAGGAGCCGATCGGGATGAGGGGCGGGGAGCCCCCCGCCCCTCATCCGCCGGTTGGGGGAGCCACGTCCGATTCGACACGGGCGACCGGATTTCCTAGAGTCTCCCCGTCCGGTTCCAGCCGAAGGCGTCCCCCCGCTCCCGCGACGGTGGACGACTCGAAGGAGGTGTCCCCGTGAAGGGAGCAGCCAGAACACGCAGGATCTCTGTGTCGATCGCCCTCGCGTTGGTGATGGCCGCAGGGGCCATCGGCATCGCCACCCCGGCCGGCGCCCAGTTGGCCCCGCCCTGGGACGGCAACCCCATCTCGGCCGGGCTCGGGCCGACGTACGGCGAGCCGTGGTGCGCGGCGCCGACCGGCAGCATCGCCAACCAGCAGGGGCCACCCCTGGCCCTCATCCCGTACGAGGCCATCGGGTGCACGCTCGAGCAGTTCGAGGCCGAGGCGGCCGCAGCCGGCGTCCCCGACCGACTGGAGTACTCGGTGATCGGCCAGTCGACGCTCGGTCGGGACCTCCTCGGCGTGGTGGTCAACGCGGTGGAGACCCCCGATCAGCAGCGCGACTACTCCCGGTGGGTGCAGCTCCGGGAGGTCATGCTCACCGACCCGGCTCAAGGCCAAAGCCTGCTGGCGTCCTGGGGCCAGAACGTCAAGCTTCCGATCTTCATCGAGGCCAACATCCACGGCGGTGAGGAAGAGGGCACCGACGCGATCATGCAGGTCATCCGGGACCTTGTCACCCTCCCCTACGGCACGAACGACGCCGTCGACGACATTCTCGATCACGCCATCCTCGTCGTCATCCCCACCACGAACCCCGATGGCCGGACGGCCGGGACCCGGGCCAACAACAACGGCTTCGACATGAACCGCGATTTCCTGGTGCAGTCGCAGATCGAGGTGAAGGCAAACATCGCGTTCCAGCTCGAGTGGCTGGCCCCGGTCGGCCTGGCCATGCACGGCTATGTCAACCCGACGCTCGTCGACGGCCTGACCAAGCCGCACAACCCGGGGCTCGAGTACGACCTGTTCGTCGAATGGAACCAGCGCCGGCTCGACGCGAACGAGACGGCCCTGGCAAACGTGGGGATGGGGATCACCCGTCCGGTGAACGAGTGGAACTCGGACGCCGAAGAGACACCTCCCCCCGTTGGCCCGCCGTACGCCGAGGGCTGGGACGACTGGGGCCCCTTCTACACCCAGACGTACATGGCCTTCTACGGCGTCGACAGCTCCACGCTGGAGATGTGCAACACGGGTCCCGGCTGCGACGGCCGGTTCGGATCGAAACGGGCCCAGTACGTGGGGTTCTACTCCTCGGCCGATTTCTGGATCGACAATCGGC
>DASQTB010000038.1:0-19716 GCA_035642095.1 Actinomycetota bacterium
GATTGTCTCCACGCCGTCGAGATCCTCCCGCCCCAGGATGAAGGCCAGGAGGGATTCGGCCTCCCGTCGCTCACGGTCCGCCGGCCAGTGGTCGATCGCCGGGGAGCGTCGGAGTCGCCGCTCTCCCTCCCGAACCAGATCCTCCACATCGGCCATCCGACGAGAGTACCCGGCGTATCCTTGACGGCGCTATGGCGAATCGACCCCGCCCCCTGTCGGTTACCGAAGCGCCCAAGGCGGTCCAGATGATGTCGGACCGCGTCCTGGTCCGCCGGCCCGAGGAGGAGGCAGAACGGCGCTCGAAGGGTGGGCTCCTGATCCCGGCCACGGCGGCCACGGTCAGCAAGCGGGGCCAGTGGGCCACGGTGGTGGCCGTCGGCCCGAACGTTCGGAACGTCGAGCCCGCCGACGAGGTGCTGCTCCTGCCGGACACCGGCATCGAGGTGGAGATCCGGGGCGACGAGTACCTCCTGGTCCGGGAGCGCGAGATCCACGCCGTGGCCAGCGAGCGGGGCGACCCGAAGACGGGCCTCTACCTCTAGCCGTGCGGGTCAACCGGGACGACGAGCCGGCCTACGCGGGGCCGGGCGGAACGTTCTGCAAGCAGCCTCTGGTCCTCGATCCCAGGGACCTGGCCGGTGCCGACGTGGCCGTGGTAGGAGCCCCGATCGACGAGACCACCTCGGGACGGCCCGGGGCCCGGTTCGGCCCCCGGGCCATCCGGCTGGCCGACGTGGGCGGGGCCGGCGAGGGCTACCACCTCGACCTGGGGGTCGAGCCCTTCGACGCTCTGGCGGTAGTGGACTACGGGGACGCCGAGGTGGTCCCGGCAGACCCAGCTCGGAGCCACGCCGCCATCCGGAGGGCCGTCGGCGAGGTTCTGGACGCGGGGGCGATGCCGATCGTCCTCGGCGGCGATCACTCGATCCTCCACCCCGGCGCCGGAGCGGCCGCCGACCACTTCGACGACGGGGTCGGCGTGATCCACTTCGACGCCCATGCCGACGACGCCGAGACGCTGTGGGGCGTCCGCCGCTCCCACGGGACCCCGGTCCGCCTGCTGGTGGAGGAGGGGTCCGTCCGGGGCCGGGACATCGTCCAGGTCGGGCTCCGAGGCTACTGGCCCGGCCGCGCGGAGTTCGCCTGGGCCCGGGAGCAGGGGATGGTGTGGTTCACCCAGGGCGAGATCGACCGGCGAGGGTTCGACCCCGTGGTGGAGGACGCCATCCGCCTGGGCGGCGAACCCGGCCGGGTCTGGCTCTCGGTCGACATCGACGTGGTCGATCCGGGGTCTGCGCCGGGCACGGGCGTCCCCGAGCCGGGCGGCTTGTCGTCGCGCGAGCTCCTTCGGGCGGTGAGGCGGATCTCCCAGGAGGTCGAGCTGGCCGGCGTCGAGGTGGTCGAGGTCAGCCCGCCGTACGACCAGGCCGACATCACCTCCCTCCTGGCCCACCGGGTGGTCCTGGAGGTACTCTCCGGCCTGGCCCTCCGCCGACTGGGACGGGAACCCGCTCCCGAGCGCCCCGCACCCCGCCCTCGCTGACGACGAGCCAGTCCGTCTGCTAGGGTTCGCCCGCTCGCACTCCGCGGTTGAACCCCTCGCTTCGGGTAAGCAAGCACGCCGTGGATCGCCGACTGACGGTGGTCGGTCGGCCCGGATCCCGGAACAGAGCAAGACCAGCGAGCAGCGCAAAGCGCTCCGTCCGGTCGCACACCGGGATCCCTCAGGCAGATCGGGAGGCGAAAGGCGTCCCGGTCGGCTGGAACGCTCACGGGAGGTGAGCAAATGACGTTGGTGACGAGCCGGCCGTCGCGGCTGCCCGCCGCGGTCCTGGTGGCCACGCTGGCCGCCGGCCTTCCCGCCGGTCCGGCGGCTGGGCGGGGCTCGACGAGATCGCCACAGACATCGTGGCAACTCCGGGCCCAAGTTCGGAGCAGGCCGGGGACGAACCTGTCCGGGCCGAGGACCCTTCCCGACGCCATGGCCCTGGTCCACCAGGCCGCCTGCCGGCGGGCGGGCGATCTGCTTGGAGACGGGGATCCCCGAAGGACCAAGGTCCAGCTGAAGCTGTGGCGCCAGGCCGGCGAGACCGATGCCACCCGGACCGGCATTCCGGACATGCAGTGCCACGTCCGCCCCCAGCAAAGGAGCGCGTTCCGCCTTCAGGGCCGGCTGGCCGGGGCATCCGGATGGACCGATCCCGTCCAGGGACTTCAGCGGGCCGCCCAGATGGCCAATGACTTGGCCGACCGGGTGCTCACATCGGGCGGGCAGAGTTGGATCACCCTCCGGCTGGGACCGAGGCAGAAGCCGGTCCGAGGGATGATCCGGTCGCTGGCCCGGCGGTACGGTGTCAGCGTCTCCGCTGCGCTCCGGGTGGCCGGTTGCGAGTCACACTTCAACCGGCGGGCGTACAGCTACCCGTACGCGGGCATCTTCCAACAAAATGTCCGGTACTGGCCGCGGCGGGCCGCCCGCTTCGGGCACCGCGGCGCCAGTCCCTTCGACGCCTACGCAAACGTCGACGTCAGCCTGAAGATGGCCCGGTCCATGGGCTGGGGCCACTGGGGCTGCGGCTGACCGACTCCGCCCTCTCTCAGCGGGGGCGGCGCTCCTCGATGGCCTGGCGGATCCGGGCGGCCACGGAGGGCATCTGGGCCTCCATCTGCCGGAAGTCGCGCCCGAACATCACGATCGTCTGCATCGGGCTGGTGGCGATCACCGAGGCGGTGCGACGGTCCGACTCGATGAGCGCGATCTCGCCGAAGAAATCCCCCGGGCCAAGCTCGGTCAGCTTCTCGTCGCCCTGCCTCACCTCGGCGGTGCCCTCCTCGATCACGAAGAACTCGTGGGCGAACCGTCCCTGGTCCACAAGGTGCTTCCCCTCGGGGACATCGAGCTCATCTGCCCACCGGGCCACCTGGGCCCGGTCCTGATCGGACAGATCCGCGAACAGCGGGATCGACTTCAGGCGTGATGGATCCACAGCACCTCCTTTCGGCTAAGTGTTCCACGAGTGCGGGGGTCGGGGCCAGCCGGCGCCGGTGTCCTACGGGAGCCCGGCCTCGGGCTCCCGAGCCGATCGGGCCACCGTGGCGGCGACCGCGCCGACCAGGATCAGCAACCCGCCCAGGAATACCCCTCCCCGGACCGGTTCGCCCAGGAACACGAGGGCCAGGATCCCGGCGAACACCGGCTCCAGCGACGAGATGATGGAGGTTCGGAGGGCTCCCAGCCGTTGGACTCCGATCAGCAAGCCGGAGAACGCCGCGGCCGTCAGCGCTCCCATCCCCAGGGCCGGGCCCCATTCTCCCCACCCGTGAGGGAGCGCTCCGGTTCCGGAGGCGGCGGCGTACGCCGCCTGGGCGACGGACGCCCCCGCGGCCACCCACATCGCCGCCACCAGGGCCGGCGTTCGCCGGACCAGCCTCTCGAACGCCACGAGGTAGACCGAGATGGCCACCGCAGACGCCAGAGAGAAGAGGATGCCGATCCCGGTGATATCCAGACCCTCGGACGTTCCCGCCACGATCCCCGCACCAGCCAGCGCGCTGACCAGGGAACCGCTCAGCAAGAGCCCCGGCAGCCCCATCCCGGACAGCGCCGCCACCACGGCCACCCACACCGGGTAGGTGTAAAAGAGCAGCGTCACCGTGGCCGCGGTGCCCCGCTCCAGTGCCAGGAAGAAGAACGCGGACTCCACCGCATACCCGATCGCTCCCAGACCGATCAGGCGAAGCCACTCTCCGGAAGCGGGACGAAGCGTGCGCCGACTCACGATCAGCCAGGCAGCCAGGACCAGGGCCGCGGTTCCGAACCGGATCGACAAAAGCGAACCCACCGGCACCTCGTTCGCCACGCTGCGGCCGAGGACCACGATGGCACCGAAGATCGCACCCGTCCCGGCCACGACCAGACCGCCCACCGGGTCCCGACCGGTCTGCTCGCTCACCGCCGGGCATCCTACGCGGGCGACCTGCCCCGGTCGTGCTACGCTGGCCGGCCGTGGCAGGCAAGGAGATCCTCTACCAGACCTTCTTCACCAAGGCTCCCGGCCAGGAGAAGCTTCGGAAAACCGCCCAGGGGCGGCTGAAGACCCTCCTCGGCCAGGGATGGCACGAGGTCGCCCGTGACCAGGCCGGTCCGGACTCCTTCCGGATCAGGTTCGAGCGAGAGGGCGCCACCCGTCCGCTGCCGCCGCTCCGGACCAAGCCCGAGCCCCCGCCCCGGCGGGAGGGCCGCCGGGGCGGCCCGGGAGGCTTCGGAGGGCGAGGAGGTCCCGGGGGAAGAGGCGCTCCCGGCGGAGGGCGTGGAGCGCCCGGCGGGGGACGCGGTGTTCCTCGACGCGGGCAGCCCGGTGCCCAGCCTGGGGGATCTCCCCCGCCCCAGACCTAGAGGCCGAACCGACCCGCTGGAGGCGGGGGCGTGGCCAGATGATGGTCGGTAGCCGTCTGGAAGGCTCCAACGACGCGGAGCAAGAGCCCCTCGCTCCCGGCGGGACCGATCAGCTGGGCACCGACGGGCAATCCCTCTCTGGTCGATCCGATCGGGAACGCCGCCGCGGGGAGGCCGACCAGATTCACCGACCGGGTCAGGAGAGAAACCGCGCCGGCCCGGACGCTGAGCCTTCGTCTCCCGGTATCGATCTCGTCGATGCCGGCCACGGGGGCGGCAAACGGCGTTGCCGCGGCCAGCAGCAGGTCCGCCGCCGAGAAGGCCCGGGCGAAACCCCGGCCCATCGCCTCCACCCGCAGCGTGGCTTCCCTCGCCTCGTCCCCGGTCACCGCGGCCCCCTGCTCCAGCAGCTCCGCGGTCCGAGGGTGCAGCCGGTGGCGAGTCTCCAACAGTGCCCCGTGCTCCCGGGCGAACTCCGCCCACGCTACGACCCCCCACACGGCGGGATCGAACGGAGCGCCGGGAACGGCCACCGTCCGGGCGCCGAGGTCCCCCAGCGTCCGGGCGGCCCGAGCCAGGAGGTCCCCGACGTCGGGCTGGAGGTACCTGGCGTACTCGCCGCCCAGTTCGCCCACCCGAAGGTCGTGGAGGGATGGCGGCCCAGTTTCCTGATCGTCGGCGGTCAGAACGGCGTGGACCAGGGCCACGTCCTCGGCCGTCGACCCCAGCGGGCCCACCGTGTCCAGGGATGGCGCCAACGGCATGACCCCATCGAGGCTCACCCGGCCGTGGGTCGACTTGAGGCCGGTGACCCCACAGAGGGAGGCCGGGATCCTGACGGAGCCGCCGGTATCGGTCCCCAGGGCTACCGGCACCACCCCAGCGGCCACCACGGCCCCGGAGCCTCCGCTGGAGCCCCCGGTCATCCGGGCCCGGTCCCACGGGTTCGCCGTGGGCCCGCAGGCGGAGACGAGGTTGGTCGCCCCGGCGGCCAACTCGTGCTGATTGGTCTTCCCCACGATCACGGCGCCGGCCGTCCGGAGCCTCCGTACGGCCGCGGCGTCGACGGCGGCCACCCGACCGCGATACGCGGCGCAGCACCCCGTGGTCTCCCAACCGGCCACGTCGAACAGGTCCTTCACCGCCACGGGCACTCCGTGGAGCGGCCCGAGATCGGTGTCCCGGACCAGCTCGTCGGCCCGCCGTCGAGCCTCGGCCCGGGCCTCCTCGGCGTGGAGCTGGCTGAACGCATTGGTCACCGGCTGCCACGACTCCGCTCCACGGATCGCTTCATCGACGAGGTCGACGGGTGAGACCTCCCGGGCCCGAACCGCCCGGGCCATGTCCACGGCCGATGAGCGCACGGCGGCAGGCTACCGGCCTCGGCTGGCCTCCATGCCCCTCGCCTCGACCGTCGTCGAACCACGGCGCGTCCCCTCGTCGCCGCCGGGCTCCTCCCGCTTCGGCTGGGCCGAGACGATGAGAGCGACGGCCGCCAGCACCACACCACCAGCGATCAGTGTCCGCAGCGAAATGGCCTCGCCGAGGATGGCCCATCCCAGGAACACGGCCACAACGGGATTGACGTACGCGTACGTCGAAACGAGCGACGTTCGGGCCGCCCGGAGAAGCCACACGTACGCGGCGAACCCAACCCACGAGCCGAACACGATCAGGTAGCCCAGACCGAGGAGCGACGGAAGGGAGATCCGGGCTAGCTCGAGATCCGCGAACTCCCCCGCGGCGGCCGCGACGATCAGGCACACCAGCCCTCCGACGATCATCTCCATCCCCGTGCCCACCAGCGGCCGGGCCGGGAGCGACGCCCTTCGGGCGTACAGCGAGCCGCCCGCCCAGGACAGCGCGGCCACCAACAGGAGGCCGACCCCCACGGGATCGGCCCCCCCACCCCCGAACGGATCGACCAGTAACGCGATGCCGCCGAAGCCCAGGAGCAGCCCGGCCACCTCCAGCCACCGGCTTCGCTCCCGGAGCAGCCCCAGACGGATGACGACCATCCACAGCGGAACCGAGGCGATCAGCAGGGCGGCCAGGCTGGACGGCACCGTCTGCTCGGCCAGCGACACCAGCCCGTTTCCCCCGAACAGCATGACCGCCCCGATGACGGCCGCCGATCGCCAGTGGATCGCCCGGGGCCGGTCTCCGGCCCGGTCCCCACGCCGGACCGCCCAGACGTACAGCAGGACCCCGGCCACCAGGTAGCGGGTCGACGCGGACAGGAGCGGAGGGATCGTCCGAACGGTGACCCTGATCGCCAGGTAGGTCGATCCCCACACGATGTACACGGCGCCCAGCGCGGCCCAGATGGCCCCGGTGCTGGCCCTCCGATCGCCCTGGAACGGTTCGGTCCGAACGGCCATTGGACGAATGATATGAAACTCTGAGGCCTATCAGCATCCTCAATCGAAGGAGTATCATGTGAATCGCTGGTGATGTTCATCACATGAGAGGAATCGGCTTTGACTTCTGAACCAGCGCTCGACGCCGTCGACTGGGGGATCCTCCGGGAGCTTCAGGCCAACGCCCGGATCACCTACACCGAGCTGGGCCGGCGAGTGGCCCTCACGGCGCCGGCCGTGGCCGAGCGGGTCCGCCGCCTGGAGGAAGCCGCGGTCATCACGGGGTTCCGGGCCCAGCTTGATCCCGCCGCCATCGGGTACCCCGTCACCGCGTTCGTCAGGTGGACCGCTGCCGGGCCCGACTGCTCGCAGCTCGGAGAGGTGGCCAAAGAGATCCCCGAGATCGTGGAGTGCCATCGCATCACCGGTGAAACGTCGTATCTGGTGAAGGTGGTCGCTCGAGACGTCCGTGACCTGGAGGACCTCATCGACCGGATGATGCCGTGGGGCTCCACGATCACGTCGGTCGTGCTGTCCTCACCGGTCCGGCATCGCGTGCTCGAACCGGCCCCCGCCGAGTCCGAGAAAGGCGCGGACGGACGGACGGCCTGACGCTGATAGGGTTTCGCCCGTGACGATCCGAATCGGCCTCGGACTGTTCACCGGACAGATCCCTTCCCACGTGAATCGGACCTTCGCCGAGGAGTACCGGGACGTGGTCGAGCTGGCCCGTCTGGCCGAGACGCTGGGGTTCGACTCCGTGTGGGTCAGCGAACATCACGGGTCCAGCGACGGCTACCTCCCCTCGTTGCTGCCGATGCTGGGCGGACTGGCCACGGCCACCGATCGGGTGGCCATCGGCACCGGGGTCATCCTGACGCCGTTCCATCACCCGCTCCGGCTGGCCGAAGATGCCGCGGTGGTCGATCAGCTCTCCGGCGGGCGCCTGGTCCTCGGCCTGGGGCTGGGCTGGCGGGAGGAGGAGTTCCGGATGTTCGACGTGCCGGTCAAGGAGCGCGTCCGGAGGACGACGGAGACCGTCGAGATCCTGAGGAAGGCGTGGACCGGGCAGCGCTTCTCACACGACGGGCGGATGTTCTCCTTCGACCGGGTCAAGGTCACTCCGCCCCCCGCTCGGGACGGCGGTCCGCCGATCTACCTGGGCGGATTCGTCGAGGACGCGGTGAGGCGGGCCGGGCGGCACGGCGATGGCTACATCCGCAGCCGAGGCGGTTTGAACTCGGCCAAGGAAGCCCTGACCTGGTTCGAGGCGGGGGCCCGGGAGGCGGGGCGGGATCCGGATCGCCTGGGATGGGCCCAGCTCCAGAACGCCTTCGTGTGGGAGGACGGCGACGCGTGGGATGTGGTCCGGGCCGGCGCGGCTCACCAGCTCGGCGTGTACGAGGGGTGGCGCGTCGGATCCGACACCCCGGAGCGCGAGGAGCTCGACGTCGTCCCGCCAGACGAGGACACCCTCCGGAAGCTCACCCCGGCCGGGGACCGCCACGAGGTGATCCGGGCCCTCCGCCCCCTGGTCGACTCCTTCGCCGACCGAGAGGAGTTCCATCTGGTGGTCCGGCTGCACTATCCGGGGATGGATCTCCCCACCGCATCCCGGGCGGTCGAGCTCTTCGGCGAGGCGGTGCTTCCCGCCCTGAAGGGCGCCTAGGGCGACGCCGGACGGGGCCTCCACCGCCGGATCGCCATCAAGCCGAGCCCGCCGAGCAGGGCCAGCGGCAGCACGTATCCCAGCGCCACAACCAACCCGGCCACCACGGCCAGGAACCCGTCCACCGCCCCGTCGACCGCCCGGTCGAAGGTCCCCGGCGCATCGGCGCCCTCCTCGGCCAGAGCCACCGTGATCGTTCCGAACGAGGTCTGGTCTCGAAGGTACCGGAGGCGTCCCTGGATCTCCTCGATCCGGAGCCGAACCCCCGACAGCTCGTTCTGGACGCGGATGGTGTCTACAATCGACACGGCGTCGTCGAACAGCCGGAGAAGCACCGCCTCCTGAGCCTCGAAGTTTCGCAGCCGGGCCTCGAGGTCCACGAACTCCTGGCCCACGTCTTGCCCGGCGACCCGCCGCCGACTCACCTCACCGAGTCCCGCCAGATCCGCCAGAGCCTCCTCGAACCGGTCCGACGGAACCCGGAGGGTGAGCGAACCGGTCCGACCTTCCTCGCCCCCCGTCGTGCTGGAAACCACGAACCCGCCGTACCGCGCGGCCACCGAGGCCGCGGCGTCCAGGGCGCCTCCCAGCCCATCCCGCTCGACCTCGACCGAGAGGTCGGCGGTCTTGATGACCGACGGCCCGACCGCCGGCACGGCGAGCGGAGCCCCCGAGGAGCCGTCCTGGGCGCCTCCCGCCGCATCGGCTCCTTCCGCGCTCTGCTCCAGAGCCGGCTTCCCACCGCCCGCCCCGCCTCCCTCTTCGGCGTCTCCCGCACACGCCGACAGGCCCACCAGCAGGGCGATCGCCCCCCACCCCACCCCCGTCCTTCGCATGGCGCCTCCCTTCTCCGACGTCTTGGATGGACGAAGCGGGTCGACCGTTCCCGGGGGTGCGGCGCCGGCCCTCGGAGGTTAGGCTGAGGCCGTGAGCACGGTCGGCGACATCATGAGCACAGGGCTCTTCTCGATCGAGCCGACCACGACCGTGGCCGAGGCGGCCACGGTGATGGGCGAGCGGCGCATCGGCTCCGCCCTGGTCATGGAGGACGACATGTTGCTCGGCATCTTCACGGAACGCGACATCGTCCGGGCCCTGGGGGAGCACTTCGACGCGGCCGGCCATCCGGTGTCCGACTGGATGACGCCCAACCCGGTGACGGTCGAAGCGTCGACCCCGGTGGAAGATGCCCTGCGGATGATGCTCGATCGGAACTTCCGCCACCTGCCGGTGGCCGAGGGTGGGCGGGTCAGCGGCATCGTGTCGATGCGCGACCTCACCGCGGCGGGCGTCGCCGCCCCCTCGGAAGGCTAGGCCTTCTCCGCAGCGGCGAACCCGGGACGCGGCTTGTCCGGGAGGTCCGCGGCCGCGTCCTTCAGGGCCTCCCACACCGCCCGGAACACGTCGCCCGCGTACTGGGGAGGCTGGGAGCTCTCCCCGCCCATAGCGCCGCGAAGCGCCGACGCGGTCACGTCCACGGCCTTCTCGAACAGCTGCCAGTCGATCTCCCGGGCCATGCGGCGAACCTCCTCGTCGGTCGGTGAGGCCATCAGGCCGAACCCTACCGAACCCGGGCCGCGGCGTCGGCCAGACGGCGCCGAACCGTCGGATCGCGCAGGTAGGTCTGGGTCAGCGGGTCCGGCTTCGACCGGAACGGGTTCAGGGCCCGCCCGTATCGCCGGACGACGGCGGACGCCATCATCGCCCCACGTTCCGAGGCACCGAACGCGGACAAGGGTCTCCGAAGGACACCCATCCGGGTCAGACGGAGCTCGGCCGCCCCGGCCGTCGCTCCGAGGAACCCGGGCATCCGGGACAGGACGGGGTGATCGCCGAACCGCCGCCGGGTCCATCCGGCCAGGCGCCGAACAACGGCCAGCGAGACCAAGGACAGCCCCAGGAGGTGCCGGGCCTGCCCGGGATCCCGGCGCAGCGCCCTGATCGTCTGGTCCTCCCCGAACGACACGTGCCCTTCCTCCTGCCGGGACAAGCCGACCAGGAGACTGCGGATCTCCGACTCGGGGAGCGTGTCGATCAGCGCGTAGATCGCCATCAGCACCAAGCCCTCGCCGAGGGCCATCTCCAGGCAGGTGTGCTCCACGAACGTGCCACCGGCAAAGTCGGTGGCCAGGAACTTGAGCGCCGGATGGGGCGGCTGGGGCTCCACGTCCAGCGAACGGAGGATGCGAAGGAACAGCTTGACGTGAGCCATCTCCTCGTTGGCCTGACGACCCAGGAACTGCGCCGCGTCGAAGTCCGGCGCTCGGGCCAGCCACTCGCCGACCTGCACCCCGGTCACCTCGCCGAACAGGAACTGGCTGAAGATCCAGGTCAGGACGTCCCGGTCACGCTCCAGATCGAACCGGGCCCCGCCGAAGTCGAAGGTCTGCTCCTCCCGAGTCAGCAGCACGACCCGAGGCTACACCGGCGGGCCGAACGCCGACGGGGGCCGCTACCGGGTCTCCCACCGTCGAGGAGCGATCAAGGCGTCCGCCTCGGCCGGTCCCCACGTTCCCGGCTGGTACGGAAGGGCGGAGGGGAGGTCTGCGAACACCGGTTCCAGCGCCTCCCAGGCCCGTTCCAGACCCTCCTGCCGGATGAACAGCGTCTGGTCGCCTCGCATCGCTTCCAGGAGCAGCAACTCATACGCCTCGACCAGCGGCGTATCGAACGTCCGGCCATAGTCGAACTCCAGCGACGCGCCCTCGAGGTCGATCCCCAGCCCCGGCCGCTGGACGGTGAACGACAGTGAGATGCCCTCGTCCGGTTGGATCCGGATCATCAGGCGGTTCGGCTCCATGCCGCCGATCCCCTCCCGCTCGAAGATCTGGTGAGGGACGTCACGGAACACCACGCAGGCCTCCGTCACCTTCCGGGACAGCCGCTTCCCGGTCCGGAGGAAGAATGGAACGCCGGCCCACCGCCAGTTGTCGATCTCCACTTCGAGCGCGGTGAAGGTCTCCACCTTCGAATCGGGCGCAACCCCGTCCTCCTCCCTATAGCCGCGGTACTGGCCCCGAACGACCCTCGCCGGGTCGACGGAACGCATCGCCCTGAGCACCTTGACCTTCTCGTCCCGAACCTCCTCGGCGGAGAAGGCCGAAGGCGGCTCCATGGCCAGGAAGGTGAGCACCTGGAACAGGTGGGTCTGGACCATGTCCCGGATCGTGCCGGTCCGCTCGTAGAACCGGCCCCGGCCCTCGATGCCGATGTCCTCGGCCACCGTCAGCTGGACGTGATCGACGTAGTGTTGGTTCCACAGCGGCTCGAACAGGGCGTTGGCGAACCGGAGGGCCAGGATGTTCTGAACGGTCTCCTTGCCCATGTAGTGATCGATCCGGAACACCTGCGACTCACCGAAGTGCTCCTGAACCAGGTGGCCGAGCCCGCGAGCGCTCTCCAGATCGGTCCCGAACGGCTTCTCGATCACGATCCGGGCATTCCGGTTCAACCCCTCCTCGGCCAGCCGGGCCACGATGTCGTCGAACGCCTCCGGCGGGGTGGCGCAGTAGAACAGGCGACGCCCCTCGGTCCCCCGGGAGCGATCCAGCGCGTCGAGACGCTCCCGGAGGTGCGACATGGCCCCCTCGTCTCTGAACTCCCCGGACACGTACGACAGCCCTCGGGCGAAGTCGTCCCATGCCGTCGACTCGACGTCGCACCGACCGTACTCGGTCACCGACCCCCGAGCCATCCGCCGGAAGTCGTCGTCGGTCATCTCCGTCCGGGCGTAGCCGACGATGGCATATGAGGCCGGCAGAAGGCCTTCGTGGAAGAGGTGATACAGCGCGGGAAGCAGCTTCCGATGGGTCAGATCACCCGAGGCGCCGAAGATGACGATGGCCGTGGGATCCGGCGGAGCGATCTTGGCCTTCACGCATCCTCCCGCCGAACCGAATGCCCACCGAATTCCCTCCTGAGGGCCGCGATGATCTTCGCCGCGAACGACTCGTCCTGCCTCGAGGCGAACCGCGCGAACAGCGAGAGGGCGGTGATCGGAGCGGGGACGTCCCGATCCAACGCGGCCTGGACCGTCCACCGTCCTTCACCGGAGTCCTCCACGAAGCCCTTGACTTGCTCGAGGCGGGGGTCCTTCGACAGGGCCGAGGCCAAGAGGTCGAGGAGCCACGAGCGGACCACGCTCCCCCGCCGCCACACCTCGGCCACGGCGGGAAGGTCGAGGTCGAACTCCGATCGCTCCAGGATCTCGAAGCCCTCACCGTACGCCTGGAGAAGGCCGTACTCGATCCCGTTGTGGATCATCTTCACGAAGTGCCCCGCGCCGGCCGGGCCGACGTGGGCCCAGCCGCCCGGCGGGGCCAGGGCGTCGAGGGCCGGGCGGAGCCGCTCGACGGAACCCCTTTCACCGCCGATCATCAGGCAGTAGCCCTCCTCCAGGCCCCAGACGCCTCCGGACACCCCGACGTCCAGGAAGTCGATCCCCCGGGCCCGGAGATCGCGATGTCGTCGCTGGGAGTCGCGCCAGTTCGAGTTCCCGCCGTCGACGATCAGGTCCCCCTCGGAGAGCGCGTCTGCCAGGGCGCCCACGCTGCCTTCGGTGATGTCCCCCGCGGGGACCATCAACCACACGGTCCGGGGCGGGTCGAGCTCCCCGACCAGACCGGCGATGTCGGTTGCGGCTCGCGAGCCCTGCGCCTCGGCCGCCGCCCGGGCGTCCTCGCCGGGATCGAACCCGACCACCTCGTGCCCGGACCGAACAAGGCGAGTGGCCATGTTCCCTCCCATCCGGCCCAGGCCGACCATCCCCAGTCGCATCAGAGCCCGATCCGGAGGTCGTCTCCTTCGACCTGAACCTCGTAGCTCGGCACCGGCTCGGTGGCCGGACCTCCCAGGACGTCCCCCGTGGTCACGTCGAACTCGCTCCCGTGGCACGCGCAAGTGACGGTGTCTCCGTCGAGGTCGCCTTCGGACAGCAGGCACTGCTGATGGGTGCAGATGTCGCCGAAGGCGTGGAGCCTCCCGTCGACGTTGGCCACGGCGATGTCTTCACCCCCGACCTGATAGGAACGCATCTCTCCGGGCGGGACCTCCCCCGCCTTGCCGACCGTGGTGATCTCGGCCATCCGCGCTCTCCTTCCTCGTGGGGGTCCAAGACTAGTGTCCGTCAGCCGGACCAGGCCACCAGGTCTTCTGTGGTAACCCGAGCGGCCCGCCGGCCTCGTTCCCGCAGGGTGGCCAGGTCCCCTGCGGCCTGAGCAGCGATCAGACGGCCGAACGTGAACGGTCGCCCGGGGATGGGACGGTCCTCCTCCGGCTCCTCGGTCACCTGGAGGAACACACCGGTGTCGGGGCCTCCCTTGTGCAGCTGACCGGTGGAGTGGAGGTACCGAGGTCCGTACCCGAGCGTGGTGGCCACGCCGAGGCGATCCCGGATCCTGCCTCGGGCGGCCTGCAGCCGGTCCCACGTCGCCTCGGACGGCGCCACGAACGCCTGGATGGCCACGTAGTCGCCCGGCCGGACATCGGCCAGGGCCGCGTCGAGGTCGCCCGGCGGCTCGGCGGGCAGATCGCCTCCATCGAGCACCTCGGCGGTTCGATCCTTGGCCCGCTGGACATCCGGCTGGTCGAACGGATGGATGCCCAGGACGTGGCCGGCCACGGCCGTGGCGAACTCCAGGACGAAGAAGGCCGCCCCGAGCTCCGCCGGCTCTCCCAATGGGAGCCTGGCCCACGGCTCGCCCCTCGGCTGCCCGTTCAGCGACAGGAACATCCGATCGGTTCCTTGAGCGTGCATGGCCGCCGGGGGCTCGCCGTCGACCGGCACGATGCCGGTTCCATCCTTCCCGGTGGACTCGGCCACCAGCTGCTCGATCCACGGGCCGATCGGTGAGGTGGCCCCCTCGAGATGAAGGGTGAGCTTGTCCCGCCCGCCTCGCGCGGCTTCCCCGGCGATGGCCCCGACCACGGCCCCCGGATTCGCGTCGACCGCCACGGCCGGACCGCACGCCGCCGCGGCCCGGCCGGCCGAGGCCAGCAGGGCATCGAGGTCGGCCCCGAGCAGCGCGGCCGGGAGGAGGCCGAATGCCGTCAACGCGGAGTATCGGCCGCCGACGTCCTTCGGGGCGGAGAACACCCGCCGGAAACCGGCCGCCAGGGCGTCGCCCTCCAGGGGCGTTCCGGGGTCGGTGACGGCGACGAATCGATCCGACCGCCCGACGGTCTCCAGGAAGTAGGCCATGTGGGACCGGGTCTCGATCGTGGTCCCCGACTTGCTGGACACCACGAACAGGGTCCGGTCGAGAGGAACGTCCCGTTCGAGCGCGGCGATAGCATCCGGGTGGGTGGTATCCAGGACGACGAGGTCGAGCATCCCCGGGGCCACGCCGAGGGTCCGCCGCAGCACCTCGGGGGCCAGGCTCGATCCACCCATGCCGAGGAGGACCGCCTGCGTCAGGCCCTCGGCGGCGACCTCCCGAGCGAACGCTCGGAGCTCGGGGACGATGGCCCGGGAGCGGTGGGGCGCGGCCAGCCACCCCAGGCGATCGGCGATCTCGCTCGGATCACCCCGCCAGACGGTGTGATCGCCTCGCCAGAGCCGAGGGATCACCTCGTCCCCGGCCAGGCGTCGGAGCCGCTCGTCGAGGGCCCGGGACAGCGCCTCGTCGATGCTCGCCTCGACCAGGAGGTCCTCCGCCACGGTCGGCATCGTACCCGGCGGGCCGGTTGCCTCCCTCGGAGGCCGTCGCCCATACTCGACCCGTGACCCCCACCGGCGCTGCCCGGCGCCCGGCTCCTCGCCTCCGCGACCTTCCCGCTCCTCGGGAGAACCCCAGCGTCATCGGTCCCCTGTTCCGGTGGGTCTTCCAGTGGCCGTACCGCGTGGCGCTGGCGGGCCTGTACCGGTTGGGGTTCCGACCATGGCAGCTCACGGCCCTATCGCTGGTGGCCAACGTCATCATCGGGTGGCTGCTCCTTTCCGGCAGACGGCTCGTGCCCGGCCTGCTGCTGCTGGTCGCCGGGCTTCTCGACGTCTTCGACGGCGGCGTGGCCCGGCTCCGGGGCGAGGAGAGCAAGAAGGGGGCCCTGCTCGACTCAACCGTCGACCGGGTGTGCGACGGGATCGTGTTCGGAGCGGTCTTCCTGGCCGAGGCGACGATCCACCGCAATGAGCTGACCGCCGCCCTGGCCCTGGTGGCCATGGTGGCGTCCCTCCTGACCAGCCACGTCCGGGCCGAGGGCGAGGCCGCCGGACTGAAGATCACAGAGGGGAGCGTCCAGCGGCTGGAGCGCTACGTGGCCATGATCATCGGCCTGACCATCCCGGGGGCGCTCCTGCCCGCCCTGGCCCTGCTTGCCGCCCTCGGCCTGGTCACCACCTTCCAGCGCTTGGTCTGGGCGTGGCGCGCACTCGGCGACCGCCGAAGCAGAAACCGGGTCGCCTGAAGCCGGACGACGCGTCCCTTGCCAGCCCGACGGCGTCCGGCATAGTCGCCGCTCCCGGTGAGACGCTCAGGTGCGAAGGAGCGGTAAGGCCGGGGGCCGCCGGCCTGCTCTGAGCCGGAGCCATGGCCGGCGGCCCCGCGGCGGTTACCGCGTCACGGGCACCCGCGGCGCCTCAGTGCGTCAGCAGGGGTCGTGGCACGGCGTATCGGTGTGATTCGGCTTCCCTCCTTTCGGCTTCCCGCCCTTCCGGCCCTTGCCGTCCCGCTTGTCCGGGTTGGCGACCTGCTGCTGCCGGATGGACTGATCGGTGTCGTTCTTGTTCACCGCCACGGCGGTGGTGTCGGCCTCGTTCGACTGGTCGATGTCGCCGTTGTTGCTCTTGAAGGCGAAGATCGCCACGGGGATCGCCACGTTCTTCTGCTCCGTGGTGGCGTCCGCGTCGGCGTCCTGCTTGGTCCAGTTCTTGTTCTTCGCCTCCTGCGACTGGTCGACCGAGCCGCCCTTGCCGCACGAACCGCAGCTCGACCCCGACCCCGCCCACTGGCGCTGGCCGATGGACTGATCGGTGTCGTTCTTGTTCACCGCCACGGCGGTGGTGTCGGCCTCGTTCGACTGACGAACGTCGCCATTGTTGGACCCGTAGGTCAGGAACGAGATCGGGACGTACACGTTCGCCTGCTTCGTGGTGGCGTCCGCGTCCGCCTCCTGCTTCGTCCCGTTCCGGTTCTCGGCGTCCTGATACTGGTCGACGTCGCCCGAGCCGCTTCCTGCCCCCTGCTTCTGGCAGATGCACTGCTCGGTGTCGTTGTCGTTCTTGGCTACCGCGGTGGTGTCGGCGTCGTTGCCCTGGTAGACGTCGCCGTTGTTGCAGTGTGCGCACAGGACGGCCACCGGGACGTAGACGTTCGCCTGATACGTGTGCGCGTCCGCGTCGGCGTCCTGCTTCGTCCAGTTGCTGTTCTTGGCATCCTGCGACTGCTCGGTGTCACCCTTGCCGTCGCACGTGCCGCATCCGGACCCGCCCGCGCCCTGGCTCTGCGCGATGCCCTGGTCCGTCTCGTTGCTGTTGACGGCAACGGCGGTCGTCGTGGCGTCATTGCGCTGGTCGACGTCGCCGTTGTTGCAGTCCTTGCACGCCACCGCGATCGGAACCGCCACGTTCGCCTGGTACGTCTTGGCGTCCGCGTCGGCATCTTGGTACGTGCTGTTTCGGTTGTCGGCCTCCTGCGACTGCTCGGTGTCACCCTCGCCGCCGCACTCGCCGCACCCCGACCCACTCGCGCCTTGGGTCTGCGCGATCCCTTGGTCGGTGTCGTTCTCATTGACCGCAACCGCGGTGGTCTCTGCGTCGTTCTCCTGGGAGACGTCACCGTTGTTGCAATCGACACACGCCACGGAAACGGGGACGTACACGTTCGCCTGGTTCGTGGTGGCGTCCGCGTCCGCCTCCTGCTCCGTGCTGTTGTCGTTGGTCGCCGTCTGCGTCTGCGTGATCGCACCCGCGACCTCGTCCTTGGGCGGGGTGAGGCTCGTCGCCTCCTGGGCGCTTGCCGCCCCGGCCCAGAGGAGGAGGGTGCCACCCGCGAGCCCACACACGACCAACGCTCGCTTCAGCCAGTGTGGCTTCATCCACTCTCTCCTTGCTTCGAACGGTCTCGATCAACGACATCTGCTCCCTGGGTTCAACCACTTCCGGGAGCGAGGCCGAGATCAGCCGGGCCGTTCGCGCAGGGAGATGACGACCTGACGGGGCCCCAGGGCTGGCACGAGCCGGAGCCAGCGACCCATGCCGGGCGCCGCCAGGATGAGTAGGGAGAGGAATGTTGCGAACGTGAAGAGTTGAAGGACCCTGCCGCCATCGAGCAAAGAACCGGAGGCAGGAGCCCCGAGGGGGAGCCTCCGGCTGAAGGGCACATCGCCCCACGGCGATCCGCCCAGCGGCGCGCTTTCACTGCTCATACCGAAAGAGCCGCTTGTCGTGGCGGCTGGAGCCGGGACAAGGCCCGGGCCCGCGTTCAGGGCGTCCGGGCGTGGAAGGGTTCCCGTGGGTGGCCGGCCCTCCGCAGCGTCCGGAGGGCCAGGACCACCGGCTGAGGTAGCCGGCTGGAGCGACGTTCCGGTAACGCGTTCGAGCGATCCGCCGGAAGCTGCGCTCGATCCGACCGTGGCCTTGGCGGCGGATATCGTCTCGAACACGGCATCGGTGTCGGGCACCACATGCGTGGTCCGGTCGACCGCATTGCCGGCCGTCTCGGCGGCCGTTTGGGTCGCCGTGTCCACCGTTTCGGTCGCGCTGCCGGCCGCTTCAGATGCGGTGCCGGCCGCCTCCGACGTGGTGGCCTTCGTTTCGGATCCGGCGGCGGAGGCCTCCGCGGCGGCTGTCGTCGCCGTACCAGTCTCGGTCTCCGTGGCGGCCGCAGCGCCAGATCCAGAGTCGCTGGCCGCCTGAAGCACCTGGTCCGAGCCGGCCGTATCGGGGGCTTCCTCGACGGCGGCCTCCGTGGCCTGCGTGGCCGTCCCGGCGGCTTCCTCGATCGGATCGGTCACGGAGGAGACGGAGGCGGTGGCATCGGGAGGGGTCGAGAGCTCGTCGGCGGATGCTGATCCCGCCACCCAGAGAAGCAATGCGAAGACGCCCCCGACCAGGAGCGTCCCTTGGAAGACGAGCCGACGGGCTCGCTTCGCCACGTCCCTGACCTGCTCCATCCGCTTCCCCGTGGTGTCGACGGGTTCCGTGGCTCCGGCTCGCTGTAGGCCTTATCCACCCAGGGGTCCCCCTAAACCCCCACAGGGAAAAAAAATGGCCCATCCGGGGCGGGCCCAAAGTCCCAGGTCAGCCTGGATGCCGGATGGGCCCTGAGGGAGGATGAGGCGGTTCGGCGCCCGCGCCCGTGGCCCGGCGGTATCTCGCCGCGCCGTGGGGACGGCGGCGCGGTCGTCGTCGATGGTTCCGGCTCTTCGCGCATCGGTCGCCCGGTGGGCGGGCTCGATCACCGACGTCGACCCGTTTCCCGTGGGATCGACCCGGCCGCCTCCGGACGAAGCGGCTGCTCGGCAATGGTGGCGATGAGACCCGATCGAGAACGATCAAGCTCGGAGTTGTTCGCTCAGACTCACCCTTGTACAATCCCGGCGACCAGGGGAGGGCCCATCGCGGGAATGGCCGACCAGGAGGACCCCCTCCTCCCGACCGAGCGGCACCGCCGGATCCAGGAGCTTCTGGACGAGCGGCAGGTGGTCCGGGTTTCCAGCCTGAGCGAGCTGCTCGGCGTATCCGAGGTCACGGTCCGGCGCGATCTCGAGGCCCTGGAGCGCCGGGGACTCCTGGAGCGGATCCACGGGGGCGCTGTCGGGGCCAGGCGGATGCGGTCCGAGCCGAGATACCTCGAGGCCATGACCACTCACCCCGACGAGAAACGGCTGATCGGCCGGGCCGCCGCGGCGCTCATCGAGCCGGGGGATACCCTGTTCATGAACGGGGGGACGACGACCCTGGAGGTGTTCCGCCAGCTCGACGCGCAGAACGTCAGGGTGGTCACCAACCACGTGGGGATCGCCATCGCATCCGTCGACAGGGACGTCGACGTGACCATGGTCGGAGGACACTATCGCCCCCAGTCCAACTCCCTGGTCGGTCCGTTCGCCACTGAGAACCTCAGCCGGGTCAACGCCAGCCGGACGTTCATCGGGGCCGAGGGCGTCAGCTTCCGATCGGGGATCACCACCCCCTCCTCCGTCGAGGCTGACGTCGCCGGGCTCATGATCCAGCGGACCCGAGGCGAGGTCGTCGTCGTGGCGGACCATTCGAAGATGGGAACGGTGGCCGACTTCGTCATCGCGGGGCTCGATCGGATCGACCGCGTGGTGACCGACGCGGCGATCGATCC
>DASQTB010000039.1:0-5232 GCA_035642095.1 Actinomycetota bacterium
AACCCGTCGGAGAGCGACCAGTCGTGGTCGCTGAGGGAGATCTTCGGCTCCGACGTCGGCTTCGTCTCGGTCGTCTCCGGGGCGAACTCGCTCCAGAACGCGTCGACGGACCCGCTGGGGGGCTTCGACGTCATCTACAACGCCGGGCAAAACTACCCGTCGGCGACGAACGCCACGGCCCGGCAACGGCTCCGCGACTTCCTCCAGCGGGGTGGTGGATACATCGGCACCAGCCAGTCGGCGAACAACTTCGCCTTCTTGAACACCGCCCAACCGGCGCTGATCCAGGGAACGCTCACCCAGAGCGTCGATGCGGCCGGCGGGGGCATCGCCCGGTGGAACAACCCGGGAGCGGCGGGGCCGCTGACGGGCGGATACCCGGCCACCGACAACCTGTACCTGCCGTCGAACATCACCTGGTTCTCGTCGACCCCCACCGGCTCGACGGTCGACGGCCGGTACCTGTCGTCGGTGAACACGATGTTCATCGCCGGACTGTGGCGGGACCGGGACCCGGCCGCGGCGAACTCGCCGGTCATCGTCCACGGGACCACCGAGGTCGACAGCCGGTACCTGGGGCTGGCCACGAACCCCTTCTCCCGAGGGGATGCCGAACGCGAGTGGCCGCTGATCGGCCAAGCGGCCCTGTGGTCGAACCTCACGGACGAATAGCGGGAGGCGAGAGGCACGGACGAGGGGCGGGCTCCGGCCCGCCCCTCGCTCCGTTCAGAATCGAGGGGTCTCCGTGTACTCCCCGAACACCGAGCGGAGCGCGTCGGTGATCTCGCCCTCGGTGCAGTAGACGCGGGCGCAGTCGATCATCGGCGGGATCAGGTTCTCCGACTCATCGGCCGCGACATCCGCCAGGGACTTCAGTGCCGACTCGACCTTCGCCTGGTCGCGGCCGGCCCGCATCCGCCGGACCGCGTCGATCTGGTTCCGCTCGATCTCCGGACCGATCTTCAGGACGTCGATCGGCCGGTCGTTCGGATCGACGAACTCGTTGACGCCCACCCTGATCAGACGGGCCTTCTCATAGCGCTCTTGTTCGCGGTACGCCGCGTCGGCGATCTCCGACTGGAAGAACCCCCGCTCGATGCCGACCAGCATGCCCTCCAGCATCGACCCCTTGCCCATCTCGTCGATCCTCCGGAAGTACTCCTCGGCCCGTTCCTCGGTCTGGTCGGTGAGGGCCTCGATGAAGTACGAGCCACCAAGCGGATCGATCACGTTGGCCACCCCGGTCTCGTGGGCGATGACCTGCTGGGTCCGGAGGGCGATCTGAGCCGCCTTCTCGGTGGGGAGAGCCAGGACCTCGTCCAGGGCGTTCGTGTGCAGCGACTGGGTACCCCCGAGCACGCCGGCCAGGGCCTCGATCGCCGTGCGGACGATGTTGTTCTCCGGCTGCTGGGCGGTGAGGGAGCAGCCGGCCGTCTGGGTGTGGAACCGCAGCCGCCACGACGCCGGGTCCTTGGCCCGGTACCGATCTCGCATCCACCGGGCCCATATCCGGCGGGCGGCCCGGTACTTGGCGATCTCCTCGAAGAAGTCGATGTGGGCGTTGAAGAAGAAGGACAGCCCCGGGGCGAACCGGTCCACGTCCAGCCCACGGTCCCGTCCCAGCTCGACGTAGGAGAACCCGTCGGCCAGGGTGAACGCCAGCTCCTGGACCGCGGTCGAGCCGGCCTCGCGGATGTGATAGCCGGACACGCTGATGGGGTGCCACTTGGGAACCTCGCGGGCGCAGAACTCGATCAGGTCGCCGATGATCCGGAGGTGTGGTCGGGGAGGGAAGATCCATTCCTTCTGGGCGATGTACTCCTTGAGGATGTCCGTCTGGAGCGTGCCGTCGAGCACCTTCCAGTCGACGCCCTGGCGCTCCGCCGCCGCCAGGAAGAAGGAGAACAGGATGGCCGCCGGCCCGCTGATGGTCATCGAGGTGGTGATGTCGCCCAACGGGATGTCCCGGAACAGCGTCTCGAAGTCGGCCAGCGAGTCGGTGGTCACGCCGCACCGCCCCACCTCCCCCTCGGACCGTGGGTCGTCCGAGTCCCTTCCCATCAGCGTCGGCATGTCGAACGCCACCGAGAGGCCGCCCTGACCGTGCTCCAGCAGGTACTTGTACCGCTCGTTCGTCTGCTCCGGCGAACCGTAGCCGGCGAACTGGCGCATCGTCCACAGCCGACCCCGATACATCGTGTGGTACACGCCCCGGGTGTAGGGGTACTCGCCCGGATACCCGAGATCGCGCTCGTAGTCGAGACCGGCGACATCATCCGGCGTGTAGAGCGGCTCAAGCGGTTCCCCGGAGAGCGTCTCGAAGTCCGCGTCCCGCTCGCCAAACTTCCGGTAGTCCTGCCGCCATTCCTCGGCGCGGCTCATGGCCTCTCCTTCTCGGTCACCTGCTCCACCAGAATAGCCGTGGCCCGGTACGGATCCACCCGCCGGGCGGTGACGTCATCCGCCAGCGATTCCAGGGCCCCTCGCTCCAACAGCTCCGCCGCCCGGTGACGAAGACGCACGGAGACCATGTCCTCGACCTCCCGGAGGATTCGGTCCCGGCGGCGCCGTTCCAGCGCTCCGGTCGACTCGAGGTGCTTGCGGTGCCGCTCGATCGCCTCCCACAGATCGTCGATCCCTTGATGGGCCTGGGTGGACGTCTTGACCACGGGGGGCATCCATTCGAGGTCCGGTCCCAGCTTGAGCATGACCTCCAGGTCGCGCACGGCCTCTCCGGCGCCGTCTCGATCCGCCTTGTTCACCACGAACACGTCGGCGATCTCCAGGATGCCCGCCTTGGACGCCTGGACGGCATCTCCCCATCCCGGCGCCACCACCACCAGGGTCGTGTCGGCGGCCGTGGCCACCTCGACCTCGGCCTGTCCCACGCCGACCGTCTCGACGACGACGAGGTCCGATCCGGCGGCATCCAGCACTCGGACCGCCTCCGGAGCGGCCAGGGCCAGACCTCCCAGGTGACCTCGGGTGGCCATCGACCGGATGAACACGTCGGGATCCGTGGCGTGGGACTGCATCCGGAGGCGGTCGCCGAGGAGCGCTCCCCCGGTGAACGGCGACGTGGGATCGATGGCCAGCACCGACACGGATCGCTCGTGCTCGCGCGCCGCGCCGACCAGCTCGGCGGCCAGGCTCGACTTCCCTACCCCGGGCGAGCCGGTCAGGCCAACCGTGTACGCCTTCCCCGTCTTCGGATACAGCCCCTCGATCAGCCGGGGAAGTCCGTCGGCCCCGTCTTCGACCATGGAGATGGCCCGGGCCACGGCCCGCCGGTCTCCGGCGAGCACGCCCTCGACCAATCGGCCGACGTCCATCGCCGGGTCAGCGTAACAGTCAGGCCACCGAGAGCAGCCGGTTGAGGCGGGACAGGATGCCCGGGTGCCGGGCCAGGCCCCGGACCTTGAGCTCTCCTCTGACCAGCTTGCCGGCGACCGCCCGGCCTTCCCCGGTCGTGGGGTCGGGGAACCCGAGCCGGAGCGGGACCGAGGACAGCTCGGTCAACGTGTCGGAGTCGGCCTCGATGACGACCTCGGGCCGCCCGGCCAGCCCATCCACCACGGTCACTCCCCTCGGCGCGATCCGGAGGGTGATGGCCACCCCCGCGTCGATCGCCACCAGGCCGACGACGGCGGGCCGAAGGAGCGACGAGCGTTCGGGGTGGGCCGCCAGATTCGCCTCGATCAAGCCGCCGATCAACGTGGCCAGGCCGGACGGGTCGGCAGCAACGAACTCCACCCGGCTCACGGGGTGAGGATGACCTTCGTGGCCTCGCGGCGGTCGAACAATTCGTAGCCCCTGGGGGCGTCGGCCAGGGGCAGCCGGTGGGAGATGATGGGGAGCGGATCGATCGAACCGTCCGCTACCGCTCGCATGGCCTTCTCCCACCAGGCGTGGACCGGACAGATGCCACCGAACACGAACCGCAGGGCCCGGGACCACATCACGCCGAGCTGAAGCTCGGTCGTCTCCGTGACATACATCCCCAGGACCGCGACCGTCCCGCCGGTCCGGACCACGTCCAGCGCCGTCTCGAAGCTCGGGACCGATCCCACCGCCTCGATCACCACGTCGGCGCCGCGACCCTCGGTCCGTTCGAACGTGGCGCTCTGGGGGCTGCACAACTCCACGTTCTTGGCGATGAATCCCATACGTTCCACGAGCTCCAGCCGCTGCCGGTCGCTGTCGAACACGATGACCTGGGCCGGGTCGTGCAGCCGGGCAGCCTGGGCGGCGAAGAACCCCACCGGTCCGGCGCCCACCACGGCGACCGTGTCGCCCGGTCGGATCCCGGCGATGCCGGCGCCGTAGACCCCGGTAGTGAGGATGTCTCCGACGAACAGCGCTCGTTCGTCGTCCATACCGTCTGGGATCTTCAGCAGGTTCTGCTCGGCGTTCGGCACCCGGAGCCGCTCGGCCTGGGCGCCACCGAGGTCGCCGCCGAAGGTTCCCGCCCCGAGGTTCCGGAAGTGCTCGCACAGGGCGTGTTGCCCCCGCCTGCAGTACCAGCACTCCCCGCACGCGATGTTGAACGCCACCACCACCCGGTCACGGGTCCGGATCCTGGCGACATCCGAGCCGATCTCTTCGACGACCCCGACGCCCTCATGGCCGAGCGGGTCGCCCGGAAGGAGCGGAGCCTTGCCGTGATAGAAGTGAAGATCGGAGCCGCAGATCGCGGCGGTGGTGATCCGGATCACCGCGTCACCGGATTCCTCGACCTTCGGATCGGGGAGCTCGTCGACGCGGACGGTGGCGACGTCCTCGTAGACGACGCCCTTCACGCTCACGCCTCGTCGCTGAACTCGGTGGGAACGGTCTGGGCCACGTTGACCAGCTCGTTGGCGGCCTTGACGTACTTCACGATCGTGGGGAGGTCGCCCCTCAGCTTCAGCTTCCCCTGCATCATGCCCTTGACCGGGTCCAGATCTCGCTTGATGACCTCCTTCCACCGCGAATACGGCGCTCGGATGACGAAGCGGGCCCGCTCACCCTCCTCGGGCGAGACCAGCTTGCCGTCCCGGCACGCCCCGTGCCACAGATCGAGCCAGGCCCACACGTCCTCGGCCACGCCTCGGTCGGGCTCCGCCTCGATGACGTAGGCCACGTCGCCCTCCCAGGTGGCCGCGGCCTCCCGGTACGCGGCGCTGGTGTTGATCCGCTCCAGGTACTCCTTCAGCCATTCCTCGCTGGGGAACGTCGGCATTCAGCCTCCTC
>DASQTB010000040.1:0-12012 GCA_035642095.1 Actinomycetota bacterium
GGGGCCAGAGCGGGTCATCGTGGGGACCGCGGCGGCGGTGAAGGACTTCGGTCCCCGCCGAGTCGATCTGGTGGCGGTGCTCGATGCGGACCGGGCTCGCCGGCGGCCCGGGGTGGCCGCCCCGGAGCAAGCCCTGGCCACGTGGATGGAGGCCGCCGCCTGGGCCGGTCCGAAGAAGGACGGCGGGCGTGCTCTGGTCCAGACCTCGAACCCGTCCGACCCCGCCGTCCAGGCCCTGATCAGGTGGGACCCATGGCACTTCCACCGAGTCGAGCGGCGGCGGCGGGAGGAGGCCGGCTTCCCGACCGGCCACCCCGTGTTCCGGGTCCATGGGTCGCCGGACCTGCCCGAGGCCCTCGCCGCGCTGTCTCCGGCGACCCTGTTGTCCTCGGGCGCCGACGGGCAGACGGTATGCTTGGTGGCGCTGCGGCCCGACGCGGTTCCTCGGTTCCGGGAGCGGGTCCTGGCCTGGACGGGGGACGGGACCGTGACCCGGGTGGAGGCAGAGCCGCAGCTCTGATCGCATGTCGGTGCTTCCGATCCGCACGTTCGGCGACCCGGTCCTCCGGGAGCCCGCTCGGCCCGTCGAGGATTTCGACGAGGCCCTTCGCCGCCTGGCCGACGACATGGTGACCACGATGCGAGAGGCTCCCGGAGTGGGCCTGGCCGCGCCCCAGGTGGGCCGGCCCATCCGTCTCATCGTGTTCGACCTGGGCGACGAGGAGGGAGCCCGGGTCCTGGCCAACCCGGTGCTCAGCAACGAGTGGGGGGAGCAGCTCGGCGAGGAAGGATGCCTGTCCATCCCGGGCCTCTACTACCCGGTGAAGCGGTGGATGAAGGTGTGGGCAGAAGGGTTCGATCTCTCCGGCCGGGAGGTCCAGTACGCGGCCCGGGAGCTCCTGGCCCGGGTCCTCCAGCACGAGGTCGACCACCTCAACGGCGTACTTTTCATCGACCGGCTCGATGCGGAGCATCGGTCCGAGGCCATGGCGGCCATCCGTGACCAGGCCCTGGGCCTGGTCACTCCGGCCCACGACCCTTCCCGAGCGCTGTAGGCCCCGGTGCGGGTGGCGTACCTGGGGAACGACCGCCGGTCGGTTCCCCCCCTGCGAGCGTTGCTCGGCTCGCGGCACGAGGTCGTCCTGGTGATCACGCGCGATCCCCGCCCGGCCGGCCGGGGCGGCCCGGAGAGGGCCACGGCGGTGGCGGAAGCCGCTCGGGACCGGGGCCTCCCCATGCTGGAGACCCCGACCGTCAAGGGGGGCGAGGGCCTGGACCGGCTCCGGGCCGCGGGATCGGATGCGCTCGTCGTGGTGGCCTACGGCGAGATCCTCCCGGCGGAGGTGCTGGCCATCCCCCGGATCGCTCCGCTCAACGTGCACTTCTCGCTGTTGCCGACCCTCCGGGGAGCGGACCCCGTGCGCCGGGCCATCCTCGACGGCCTGGACCGGACCGGTGTGACCACCATCCGGATGGACGAGGGCATGGATACCGGCCCCATCCTTCTCCAGGTGGAGGAGCCGATCCGTGACGAGGACGATGCCGGCTCGCTGGGAGCCCGGCTGGCCGAGGTCGGTGGAGGGCTGCTGGTTGAGACGCTCGACGGGCTGGAGGCCGGAACCGTCCAGGAGCGTCCCCAGCGGGGTGTGGCCACCGTGGCCCCGAAGCTATCGCGGGAGGAGGAGTGGATCGACTGGACGGAGCCGGCGGAGGTCGTGTGGCGCCGAGTGCGGGCCCTCGCCCCGGACCCCGGGGCCCGGACCCGGTACCGGGGTCGGGTGGTCAAGGTGGCCCGGGTTCGGCCCGGCCGGGCCGAGGGACGACCCGGCACGGTGGTCGAGGTTTCCAAGCACCGCCTGATGGTGGGGTGTGGTCGAGAAGCGGTGAGCCTGGAGCACGTCGTCCCGGAGGGGCGTCCCGGGATGAGCGGCCCGGAGTTCGCCCGGGGCCGGGGGGTGGCCGTCGGGGACCGGTTCGGCTAGATCCGATTTACGGCCGGTCGCCGCCGCCCGATACGGAGCCTAGAATCCGCGGCGGCATGCTTCCCGCTCGTCTCGCCGCCTCCGTCCTTTCGGCCGACTTCGCCCGCCTCGGTGAGCAGGTCAAGGCGGTCGAACCCCATGCCGACATCATTCATGTAGACGTGATGGACGCCCACTTCGTGCCACCTCTAACGATCGGGCCGGTGGTGGTGGAATCGCTCCGCCCGGTGACCGATCGGACGCTGCACGCCCACCTGATGGTGGATGCGCCGGAGGCTCTGCTCGAGGACTTCGCCTCGGCCGGGACGGACATCGTGACGTTCCACCTCGAGGCGGCATCCGACCCGGGGAGGGTGGTCCGGCTGGCCGGCGATCGGGGGATGGCCGCGGGGATCGCCGTCAACCCCGAGACCGACGTCCACGGCGTGTTCCCGTACCTGGAGGGCCTGGACAACGTGATCGTGATGACGCTGGAGCGGACCGGATGGGCCGGGCAGCCCTTCAACGAGGAGATGCTCCCGAAGGTGGAAGCGGTGCGGAAGGAGATCGACCGACGAGAGCTCTCGGTCGACGTGGTCGTCGACGGAGGCATCGACGAGAGCACCGGACGGAGGTGCATCGCCGCGGGTGCCACGGTGCTGGCCGCCGCGTCGTCGGTGTTCAAGGCGTCCGATCCCGGCGACGCCGCCCGCCGACTCTCGCTGGTGGCTCGGGGGGCGTGATGGGAGAGCGGGTGCTGGTCGTCGATGACGATCCGGACATCGCCCGGTTCATCGAGGTCAACCTGCGGACCCACGGGTTCGAGGTCCACCTGGCCTCGGACGGCGTGGAGGCCCTGGAGCAGGTCCAGGAAATCGAGCCGGACCTGGTCTTGGTCGACGTAATGATGCCGCGCATGGATGGCTTCCAGGTCGTGGATCGGCTGCGGTCGGATCCGCGCACCGCGAACGTGTCGATCATCATGCTCACGGCCAAGGCCCTCACCGCGGACAAGGTCCTGGGGATCACCACGGGGGCCGACGACTACATCATCAAGCCCTTCGATCCGGTGGAGCTGGTGGCCAGGGTGAAGGGAACGCTCCGTCGGGCCAGAGAGATGCGAGCCGTCTCGCCGCTCACGGGGCTTCCGGGGAACGCCAGCATCCAGGACGAGCTCCGGGCCCGGATCGAAGACGGACGGCCGTTCGCCTTGCTCTACGCGGATCTCGACAACTTCAAGGCCTACAACGACCACTACGGGTTCCTCCGCGGCGACGAGGCCCTCCGGGCGGTCGGCCGGGTCGTCCAGGAGGTCGCCCTGGAGGTCGGCGGGAGCGGCGTCTTCGTGGGGCACCTGGGCGGCGATGACTTCGTGTTGATCTCCCAGGTCGAGCAGGCCGAGCCGCTGTGCCGCGGCCTGATCGCCCGGTGCGCCAGGGAGGTCCCCCTCCTCTACGATCCGGAGGACCGGGAGCGGGGCTACGTCGAGGTAGAGAGTCGCCAGGGCCGCTTGGAGCGGTTCCCCCTGTTGTCGATCTCGATCGGCGTGGCCACGACCGCCCGCCGCCGGTTCTCTCACCCGGGCGAGGCCGTGACCATCGCCACCGAGCTGAAAGAGTTCGCCAAGCGGACCGAAGGGTCGGGCTTCGTGATCGAGCGCCGTACGGCCGAGGAGTCGGTCGACGAGCCCGCCGCCGCTCCCCCTTCCGCCGGACCGGCCGGAGGGTAAGGCGCCGACCGGGGTATACTCCAAGTCGAAGCTCGTCTTCGGGGCGGGGTGCAACTCCCCACCGGCGGTGACAGTCCGCGACCCCCTGGAGGCCGTCCAGGGGTTGACCCGGCGAAACTCCGGGACCGACGGTGACAGTCCGGATGGGAGAAGGCGAGTGGCGGGCGCGCGTGCGCCGACGCCCTCGCATCCCTCCGCCCCGGGAACGACGGTGATGCATGGACGACGTCTGGATGCGGAGGGCGCTCGAGCTGGCCGCCCGAGGAACCGGGTTGGTCTCGCCCAACCCCCTGGTCGGCGCGGTCGTGGTTCGAGACGGCGAGGTCGTGGGGGAGGGCTGGCACCGGGGGGCGGGCCGACCGCACGCCGAGGTGGTCGCCCTCGAGGCCGCCGGCGACCGGGCCCGCGGATCCACGCTGTACGTGACCCTGGAACCCTGCTCCCACTACGGGAGGACGCCGCCCTGCGCCCCGCGGGTCGTCTCCTCGGGCGTGTCCAGGGTGGTGGCCGCCCTTCGTGATCCCAACCCTCAGGTCGACGGCGACGGGTTCCGGGTGCTCCGCAAGGCGGGGATCGAGGTCACCGAAGGGATCCTGGCCGGCGAGGCCGGTCGTCAGAACGCCGCCTTCGTGACGCACCTGCGCACCGGGCTGCCGCTTGTGATCCTCAAGATGGCGGCGTCGCTGGACGGGAAGGTGGCGGCCAGGGATGGGTCGTCGCGGTGGATCACCGGCGAGGACGCTCGCCGGGAGGTGCACCGCATGCGGGCAGCGTGTGACGCCATCCTGGTCGGTGCAGGGACGGCGTTCCGCGACGACCCCTCGCTCACTGCTCGGCTCCCGCGGCCCGTCGAACGGCCGCCCCTCCGGGTGATCGTCGACGGGCGGGGGATCGTGCCGGAGACCCATGCGGTGTTCGCCGACGGCCGGGCGCCGACCCTCGTGGCCACGACGGATGGAGCACCCGAGGCCCGCCGGAGGGCGTGGAGCCTGGCCGGGGCAGAGGTGTTGATCCTCGACGACGTCGGATCGGCGCTCATCCCCCTGGACGCCCTCCTCTCCGAGTTGGGCAAGCGAGATGTCCAGCGCCTGCTGGTCGAGGGGGGACCGACGCTGGCCTGGGAGCTCGTCGCCCGTGATCTGGTGGACGAGATCGTGCTGTTCTTCGCTCCGATCCTGGTCGGGGGGCAGGAGGCCCCCAGCATCCTGATGGGAGGGGGGATCCCCACGATCGGCCGCCCGGTCGGGCTCGACATCGTCGAGGTGTCACCGATCGGACGCGACATCAAGGTGGTGGCTCGTGTTCACCGGGATCGTTGAGGAACGGGGGACGGTCCTGGCCTGCGGCCCCGGACCGTCCGGCCCGCGGCTCGAGGTCGCCTGCCGGATCGTGGCCGAAGATGCCGCGCCGGGCGTATCCGTGGCGGTCAACGGCGTGTGCCTCACCGTGGTGGATCGCACCGAGGGAGCGCTGGCCTTCGATCTCGGGGCCGAGACGACCGCCCGGTCCACCCTGGGCGAGCTCGGGGCCGGGGACGCGGTGAACCTGGAGCGCCCCGTCACGCTGGCCGCCCGTCTGGGAGGGCACCTGGTCCAGGGCCACGTGGACGGAACCGGCACCGTCGTGGCCCGCCGGGACGACGGGGACGGCGGAAGCGTCTTTCGGATCCGGGCTCCGCGTGGGTTCGAGCGCTACGTGGTGGAGAAAGGTTCGATCGCCGTGGACGGCGTCAGCCTGACGGTCGCGGCCGCGAAGGACGATGGGTTCACCGTGGTGCTGATCCCCCACACCCTTGCGGTCACCACGCTGGGAGGCCGGCGGCCCGGCGATCGGGTGAACGTCGAGGTCGACGTGGTGGCCAAGTACGTCGAGCGACTGGTGGGGAGTACGTGATGAGCGACGAGTCGGCGGTCACCGCGATCCAACCCGCGTCGATATTCGGCACCGTGGAGGAGGCCATCGAGGACATCCGCGAGGGACGGATGGTGATCGTGGTCGACGACGTCGACCGGGAGAACGAGGGCGATCTGATCCTGGCCGCGGAGAAGGCCACTCCGGAGGCTCTGGCGTTCATGATTCGGCACACCAGCGGGGTGGTGTGCATGCCCATCGTGGGGGAGCGGCTGGACGAGCTGAACATCCCGCTGATGGTCACGGGGAGCGAGGACCTCCAGCGCACCGCGTTTACCGTCTCGGTCGACGTGGTCCACGGGACGACCACGGGGATCTCCGCCGCGGACCGGACGGCCACCATCCGGGCCATGATCGATGAGCACACGAAGCCGTCCGACCTGGTCCGCCCGGGGCACGTTTTCCCTCTCCGGTACCGGGAGGGAGGCGTCCTCAAGCGGGCCGGCCACACCGAGGCCGCGGTGGATCTGGCCCGGCTGGCCGGGTTGTACCCCGCCGGGGCGCTGGGCGAGATCGTCAACGACGACGGGTCCATGGCCAGGCTCCCGGAGCTGGCCCGGTTCGCCAAGGCCCACGGCCTGAGGATCATCTCCATCGCCGGCCTGATCGAGTACCGGCGCCGGCGGGAACGCCTGGTGGAGCAGGTGGGCGAGGCCCGGATCCCCACGATCTACGGCGAGTTCAACACCAGGGCGTTCGAGAGCCTGGTCGACGGCCGGATCCACGTGGCCATGATCCTCGGAGAGGTGGGCGATGGACGGGGAATCCTGGTTCGGGTGCACTCGGAGTGCCTGACCGGCGACGTCTTTCACTCGCTCCGGTGCGACTGCGGGACCCAGCTCGACGACGCCCTGGGCAAGATCGGGGCGGCGGGCCGGGGCGTCCTCCTGTACATCCGGGGCCACGAGGGCCGGGCCATCGGACTGCCCCACAAGCTCCGGGCGTACCGGCTCCAGGAGCAGGGCCGAGACACGGTCGAGGCCAACCAGGAGCTCGGGTTCCCGCCGGATCCGCGCGACTACGGGATCGGGGCCCAGATCCTGTACGAGGTCGGGGTCCGGTCGATGCGGCTCCTGACCAACAACCCGGCCAAGCGAGCCGGCCTGGAGGGATACGGGCTGTCGATCCTGGAGCGGGTCCCGCTCCAGACCCGTCCCACCGAGCACAACCTGGCCTACCTCAAGGCCAAGCGGGAGAAGCTGGGACACCTGCTGGACAACCTGGAGGAGGGTGGGGGATGAGGGTCCACGAGGGATCGCTGGAGGCCCGAGGCCGACGGTTCGCCGTGGCCGTGTCCCGATTCAACGAGGTGGTCACGAAGCATCTGCTGGACGGGGCCCTGTCCGCCTTCCGCCGGCACGGCGTCTCCGACGACGACGTCGAGGTGGTCTGGACCCCGGGGGCGTTCGAGCTACCGGTGGCCGCCCGGCGGCTGGCCGAAAGCGACCAGTTCGACGCCGTGGTGTGTCTCGGCGCCGTGATCCGGGGAGAGACGGCTCATTTCGATCACGTGGCCGGCCAGTGTGCCGCCGGGATCCAGCGAACGGCCCTGGACACGGGCGTTCCGTGCATCTTCGGCGTCCTCACCACGGACACCCTCAACCAGGCGCTCGACCGGGCCGGAGGAAAGTACGGGAACAAGGGATGGGAGTCGGCCACCGCGGCGATCGAGATGGCCGCCCTCCTGGAATCGCTCCCCAAGGGGGAGGGAACGGGAACGCCGCCATGATCGTGGAGAAGCCCTGGGGCAAGGTCGCAACGTACGCCCTGAACCAGCCGTCCTCGGTTCGGATCATCACCATCGAACCCGGCCAGACCACCAGCGAGCACTATCACCAGCTCAGGGACGAGATGTGGGTCGTCCTCGACGATGGCCTGCGGGTCCAGATCGGCAACCGGGAGGTCGACGCCAGACCGGGCGACGAGTTCGTGGTGCCCGCGGAGGAGCCGCATCGCATCACCAACCAAGCGGACCGGCGGGGCCGGGTCCTGGAGATCACCCACGGCTACACCACGGAGGACGACACGTTCCGGCTGCAGGACGACTACGGGCGGCCGCTCGAGCCCAAGTGGTAGTCGCGGCCCGCCACGGTGCGGAGGAGGTTCGCGGCGTCGGCATCGTCCGGAAGCATCGCCGTGGGTTCCTCGACGGGGACGTCGTGAACGATGTCGGCGGTGAAGATCTCGCCCTTCCAGTACAGGTCCTCGACCAGACGAACCAGCGCGGGCTCGAACCACAGCCCGGCTTTATCGCGGACGAATCCCAGCACCTCGCTCACTGGGCGAGGATCACGGTAGGGGCGCTTGCACGTCAGGGCTTCGAACACGTCGACGACCGAAACGATCCGGCCAACCAGCGGGATCCGCTCTCCGGAGAGGCTGCGGGGATAGCCGGTTCCATCCCAGCGCTCGTGGTGCGACCGGATGCCTTCGGCAATGGCCCGAAGCTCCGGTGATACCGAAAGCAGGAGGTCGGCTCCCACGTCGGCGTGCCGACGCATCGTCCGGAACTCGTCCTCGGTGAGGGCGGCGGGTTTCTGGAGGATACTCTCGGGGATGGCGATCTTGCCCAGGTCGTGCAGCAGCCCAGCCCAGTAGACCGCCCGGAGGTCATCGCGATCGAGCCCGAGGGCGATCCCGACGGCCCGGGCGTTGTGCGCCACCCGAGATGAGTGACCGCCCGTCGGCTTGTCCCGGAGCTCGACCGTCGAGGCGAACGTGGACAGGGTTCGAGCATGGACGATGGCGATCTTCTTCACCAGGTGCTCGCCGTGGCGAAGATGGTGCTCCAGCAGCGCCTGGGTCTGTCCTACGAAGGCTCCGATGAGCATGAAGAAAGACGTACGGACCGACCAGTCGAGTGACGACTCCGCCGAGCCCGGGAGCCACGGAGCGATCGCCAGGCCGGCCGCCAGTCCTGCGGCGAGGCCCCCTACGGTCTTGTGGACGATGGCCGCCAGCAGGATGGGCAGGTACATGAGGTGCACCAGCGGCGTGGCGAGTCCCCCCGAGGTCTGGATCATCCACGCCGCACCCGTGATCAGGGCGAGGATGGCGATCGTGGCCCACCACCGCCATCGGCCTTGGACGGAACGCCAGCCGTCCATCAAGCCTTTGGGCACGCCTCGATCCCCGCCCGTGAGGGGGACCTGGCGCCGACGGATCCCCGCGGAATCCATGGCCGGGTGAGCGTGCGCCGACATGCTCGCTCTGTCCAGTCGGGAGTTCGGTCGCTCGTGTCGGTCGAACGGGGGAGCAGTCGCTACCGGCGTCTCGGGCCCCTGTGCTAGGCTGAGCCGTTCGTGAGTGGCGGGCCACCGCCAAGATGGTGAAGGAGGGAAGGTTGGCCCAGGGAACGGTGAAGTGGTTCAGCAACGAAAAGGGCTACGGGTTCATCGCCCGGTCCGACGGCGACGATGTGTTCGTGCACTACACGGCCATCGCCGGCGACGGGTACCGGACCCTCAACGAGGGTCAGGAGGTCGAGTTCGACATCGTCGAAGGACCCAAGGGCGAGCAGGCAGCGAACGTCCGTCCGGTTCAGTAGCTGAGACCGCACACGACACAGGGAGCCCCCTCGGGGGCTCCCTTCAACGTCCGGTGTCGACAGCCGGCCGGGCCGCGCCTATACTGCGAGGCGCATGACCGCCTACGACCCTCGCTGGTGACTCCCACCCGGCCCCTTCCCCGGAGGTGATGTTCCGTCTCGGTTGAACCGCGCATCAACGAGCGCATCCGCGCCCCTCAGGTGCGGCTGGTGGGGGCCGACGGGGCACAGGTCGGAATCGTGTCGGCCCAGGAGGCGCTCGAACGGGCCCGAGCATCGGATCTGGATCTGGTGGAGGTGGCTCCTCAGGCCAACCCGCCGGTGTGCCGGATCATGGACTACGGCAAGTACAAGTACGAACGGGCGATGCGCCAGAAGGAGGCCCGCAAGAAGCAGACGCGCATCGAGGTCAAGGAGATCAAGTTCCGACCGAAGATCGATCGGCATGACTACGAGACCAAGAAAGGGCACGTCATCAGGTTCCTCAATGCGGGAAACCGGGTGAAGGTGACGATCATGTTCCGAGGGCGGGAGATGGCCCACACCGAGCTGGGACAGCGTATCCTCGACCGGCTGGTGGAGGATCTGGACGGGCTGGCCATCGTGGAGCAGCCTTCCAAGCTCGACGGTCGGAACATGGTCATGGTGCTGGCCCCGACGAAGAAGCCGGCGGCGCGGCCCAAGACGGGGGAGCGCAGCCACGAACGGGAGGAAGTGAGCCAGGGGTGAAGCAGAAGACCCACCGAGGGGCGGCGAAGCGGTTCCGGGTAACGCGAACCGGGAAGGTCGTCCACCGAGGCTCGAACCTCAACCACAACCTGGGCAAGAAATCCTCCAGCCGGAAGCGGCGTTTGGGACGGAACGGGGTGGTGTCGGCCGAGAAGCGCAGCATCAAGCGGCTGCTGGGGGGCCGGTAAGTGCCTCGGATCAAGCGAGGAGTCCACGCCAGGAAGAAGCGTCGACAGCTCTTGGAGCACGCCAAGGGTTACCGCGGCGCCCGGTCCCGCCGATACCGCGTGGCCCGGGAGCAGCTCCTCCACTCCGGCCAGTACGCGTACCGCGATCGGCGGGCCAGGAAGCGAGACTTCCGCCGGCTGTGGATCACCCGGATCGGAGCGGCCTCCCGTCAGAACGGGCTCTCGTACTCCTCGTTCATCCGTGGACTCCGGATGGCCGAGGTCGATATCGACCGGAAGCTGCTGGCCGACATCGCCGCCCGGGACCCACGAGGCTTCGCCGGCCTGGCCGAGGTGGCCCGGCGAGGTCTCGGCGACTGATCCCTAGCCGGGGGCGGACAACGCTCCCATGATCACCAGCACGCGGAACCGCCGGGTGGCCGCCGCCGCCCGGCTGCGCAAGCGAGGTCTCAGGGAGCAGGACCGCCGGTTCCTGGTCGAAGGAGCACAGGCCGCGGGGGAGGCCGTGGCTGCGGACGCGGTCGAGACGGTGTTCCACGTTCCCGGTTCGACCGGACGGGTTCCGGACGTCGTGGCCGCGGCTCGGCGCACGGGGGCCGAGACGCTCGACGTTTCTCCCGCCGTGATGGGCCACCTGACCTCCGCGGTGTCACCGCAGGGGGTCGTGGCGGTGGCCCGGTTCGTCGACGTCGGCGTGAGCGACGTCCCGGCCGGCCTGGTCCCGGTGCTGTGCTCGGTCCGGGATCCGGGGAACGCCGGGACGATCCTGCGTTCGGCCGACGCGGCCGGTGCGGCCGGGGTGGTGTTCACTCGCGACTCGGTGGACGTCTACAACCCCAAGGCAGTCAGGGCCTCGGCCGGATCCCTGTTCCACCTTCCCGTGGTCCGAGACGTCGAGCCCGCCGAGGCCATCGAAGCGCTGCGAGGAGAGGGGGCCACGATCCTGGCCGCAGCCGCGGACGGCAGGGTGGCCATGCATCAAGCCGACCTGGCCGGCCCGACGGCGCTCCTCCTCGGCAACGAGGCGTGGGGCCTGCCGGACGAGGTTCGGGACCTGGCCGACGAGGAGGTCCGGGTCCCGATCCACGGGGCCGCGGAATCGCTCAACCTGGCCGCGGCGGCGGTCCTGCTGATGTTCGAGGCCGCCAGACAGCGGGCCGCCGGGTCCGCCGGCCGGACCGACGCGGACGGGCTGGGCCGGGTCATCTCGGCCTCCGTCCATGATGTTCGGCTTCCCCTCACCGCCCTCAAGGGGTTCGCATCGACGCTCGTCGACCGGTGGGAGTCGTTCGACGACGCGGGTCGCAGGGAGATGGTCCAGGGGATGGTTCTCGATGTCGAGCGGGTCTCGGCCCTGGTTGCCCTCCTGGTGGACGTGGCCCGGATCGACCAGGTCCGGTTCGAGTCCGGCCGAGAGCGCCGCGACGTCTCCGAGGCCATGGCCGCGGTAGCCGAGCTGTTCGATCGGAACCGGGACTATCCCGACGTGGTCGCGCGGGGCGGCGGCGTGGCCGATCTGGAGAGAGATCGGCTCCAGGCGATCCTCCTGGCCCTGTGCGATGGGGCGATGTGGTGGGGGCAGGACGGTCCGATCGAGATCGAGGCCCGGCCCGAAGGAGGGTCGGTGGTCCTGGAGGT
This sequence comes from Actinomycetota bacterium, assembly GCA_035642095.1. Taxonomy (GTDB): domain Bacteria; phylum Actinomycetota; class UBA4738; order UBA4738; family CALAEC01; genus DASQTB01. The sequence continues at coordinate 11,704 of DASQTB010000040.1, forward strand.
CCACCGGGACGGGGCCGGTGCAGGCGACGACGAGGTGGCCTCCATGTTCGCCGGGCCGGACGCCGGCGGGTCGAAGATCGGGCTCCACCTGGCCCACCGGGTGGTCGAGGCGGCCGGCGGAGGTCTGGACGCCGATGGGCGGGACGGGATCACCTTCCGACTCCGCCTCCCCGGCTAGTCACCCCTCGGCTTCCACCAGGTCCCGGAGCCGGACCAGGTCTCGGCGGAACACCCGTCGCATCAGGGGCAAGGACGCTCGCATCCCGAGCGCGCCGACGGCCCCCCACGGCGGGATCAGCGTCTCGGTCC
>DASQTB010000041.1:0-22271 GCA_035642095.1 Actinomycetota bacterium
GGCGGAAGACCACCGGTCGGAAGTCGACCGCCCGGCGGAAGACCACGGGTCGGCGGAAGACCACCGGTCGGCGGAAGACCACCGGTCGGAAGTCGACCGCCCGGCGGAAGACCACGGGTCGGCGGAAGACCACCGGTCGGCGGAAGACCACCGGTCGGAAGTCGACCGCCCGCCGCAAGACCAGGGCGACGCGCAAGCGCCCCGTAACGAGGCAGCCGGCCGCGGCCCCGATGGGGCCGGCCACGACCCAGCCGACCGCACCGGAACCCGCCCCGAGCCCGGCCCCGGAGCCCTCTCCGTGGGGAGGGGGAGACACCGAGAGGGGCGGCTGGCCGTGGGGCGGCGAGGAGGAGTCTCGCCGGTCCGAGCCCTGATCGATCACCGAGCGAGGGGCCTTCCAACGGAGGGCCCCTTCGCTTCCTCCCGAACCGTCCTCCGGGCCACGCCGAATCCGCCAAGGGAGAACCCGGCAGCCCGAGAGGAGGGAGAGCATGTCCCGACGGTGGAAAGGCGCGGTGGCCGTCTTATCGCTTGGCCTGGTGCTGGGAACTTCGATCCCGACCGCGGCCGCGGTCAGGGTTCGGATGCGGGACGGAGCGGCGGCCGACCAAAACTTCTATCGACCCCGGAGGGTCGTGGTGGAGAAAGGGGCCCGGGTGGTGTGGGTGAACCGTGGAGCCCGGCCTCACACCACCACGTCGAATTCGGGCGTGTGGGACAGCGGAACCCTTCAGCCCGGAGAGACCTTCGGTCGCAGGTTCCGCAAGTCGGGAGTGTTCCGGTACCACTGCGAGATCCACGACGGGATGACCGGGAAGATCGTGGTCATGGCCTAGGTCCGATCGTCATCTCAGATAGGGTTCCACCGTGAGCGACATCGAGGTCATGCCGCTCCGCGAGGGAGCCTTCGGCGTGAAGGTGACGGAGGGAGAGGTGACCACCGATCACCGCGTAACGGTGCCGCCAGCGTTCGTCGAAGATGTCGGCCTGGGCGGCACCGAGCCCGAGGTGATCGTTCGCGAGTCGATCGCCTTCCTCCTCGAGCGGGAGCCGGCGACCTCGATCCTCCGTGCGTTTTCGCTGGACGAGATCGTCCGCTATTTCCCCGAGTTCACCTCGGAGCTGCCCCGGCGGCTCCGGGGCTGAGCGACTAGAGGCCGGGAACCTCGGGTCCCGTTTCCTCCTGCTCCTCGGGCTCGGTCGCCTCCCTGCGCCGACGACGCTGCTCCGCGACCTGTCGCTCGATCCTCCGGAGATTCTCCGTCTTGGCCCGGCCCGGTCCCGGAGGGTTGGACAACGCGGTCTGATCGTCGACATGCTGTTGGTGCTCCTGGGGCAGATCCTCCATGCCCCACCTCCTACCCACGGCGACGGTATCCCACGCTGATTGCGGTCGATCCATCGGGGTAAGGGCTTCGGGGAGGAGTCAACCGGGATCGAAGGAGGGATCTCCATGGCCGACGACCTGAACGGCAAGCGGATCGCGTTCCTAGCCACCGATGGTGTGGAACAGATCGAGCTGACCGAGCCCTGGGACGCGATGAAGGGGTCGGGAGCGACCTGCGAGCTGGTCTCTCCCAAGCGGGGGTCGATCCAGGGGTTCGACCACCACGACAAGGGAACCACGTTCCCGGTCGACCGGACCGTCGAGGAGGCCGACCCGTCCGACTACGACGGGCTGGTCCTGCCGGGCGGGGTGATCAACCCGGACCGGCTCCGGACGAACGAGCACGCGGTGACCTTCGTCCGGAGCTTCGTCGACCAGGGGAAGCTCGTTGCCGCGATCTGCCACGGGCCGTGGACCCTGGTCGAGGCCGACGTGGTCCGCGGCCGAACGCTGACCTCATGGCCCAGCCTGCGAACGGACATCAGGAACGCCGGCGGGACGTGGGTCGACGAACAGGTCCATCGGGACGGGTCCCTGGTGACCAGCCGGAAGCCAGACGACCTCCCCGCCTTCACCAAGACGGCCATCGACGTCCTCGGGGACGAGGCCTGATTGGGAGCCGGACGCCGGGCAGGGCCCCGCGTGGGCTCTGCCCGGCTTGTCCGGATCACCCGACCTCGGGAATAGGAAACCGCTCTGGGCGGTAATACATGGTGAGATGAGCGCCGTTCCCAAGGGACCGGGGCGAGGCGACCCTGCCTCGCTGACCGATGACGTCCGCCTGTACCTCGAGGCGGCCGCCCGAGAGCCCCTGCTCACCAAGGAGCAGGAGGTCGAGCTGGCTATGGCCATCGACCGGGGGAAGGAGGCCGAGGAGCGGCTCAGCCGGGGCCGACTCCGCTCCGCGAACAGCATCCGGCGGGCGGAGGAGGCCGTCCGTGAGGCCGAACGGGCCCGTCAGCGATTCATCCTGGCGAACCTGCGACTGGTGGTCTCGGTGGCCCGGAAGTACCAGGGGCAGGGTCTGACCCTCCTCGACCTGGTCCAGGACGGGAACATCGGGCTCATGCGGGCCGTGGAGCTGTTCGACTGGCGCCGGGGGTTCAAGTTCTCCACCTACGCCACCTGGTGGATCCGTCAGGCCATCACCCGGGCCCTGGCCGATCGGGGCCGGACCATCCGACTGCCGGTCCACGTCGGCGAACGGATCCGAAAGGTCAAGGCCACGGCGTGGCACATGGCTCAGCAGACGGGCGAGGAGCCAACCCCGGAGAGGCTGGCCGAAGTCCTCGACTCCTCCCCCGAGGAGATCGCCGAGATCCTCGAGCTGGAGCGGCGGGAGCCCCTGTCGCTGCAGACGCCGGTGGGCGAGGACACGGAGCTGGGTGAGCTGATCGAGCTCTCCGACTCCCAGGCCCCGTTCGAAGAGGTTGAGGAAGGCCTGGTCCGGCAGGAGATCGGCCACACCATGAACCAGCTGCTCTCTGCTCAGGAACGGCAGGTTCTGGCGATCCGCTACGGCCTGGGCGACGGCCATCCGCTGTCACTCCGGGAGTCAGGGCGGATGCTGGGGCTCTCCGCGGAGCGGGTCCGACAGGTCGAGCGCGAGGCGCTGGCCAAGCTGCGGGAGTCCGAGGTCATCGCGGCGGCCGCCGCTTTCTGAACCCTCATCGCACCTTCCGGCTGGGGCCGGTCTCGAGCCGTCGCGTAGCCTGAGTCACGAGGAGGGTTCGATGACGACGATCGGGTTCTGCGGGCTGGGACAGATGGGGGCGCCCATGGCGGCGCGCCTCCTCGACGCCGGGTTCGACGTGGCGGTGTGGAATCGAACGTCTGGAAAGGCCGATCCCCTGGTGGCCCGGGGCGCCCGACGGGCCGCCTCCCCCGCGAAGGCCGCCGCGGGGGCCGAGGCGGTGATCACCATGCTGGCCGATCAGGAAGCGGTCGAGGCCGTCGTGTTCGCCGACGACGGGCTCCACCGGGCGTTGGCGTCGGGAGGGACCCTGATCGACATGTCGACCGTGGGACCGGACACGGTGCGGCGAGTCGCCCGGCGGCTGCCCGATGGTGTCACGATCCTCGACGCTCCGGTGCTGGGAAGCTCGCCTCAGGCCGAGGCCGGCGACCTCAAGGTATTCGCCGCGGGGGAACGTGCTGAGGTGGATCGGAGGCGACCGATCCTGGAGACGCTGGGGACGGTCCTCTACGTCGGCCCGCTGGGGGCGGGGGCGAGCATGAAGCTGGTTGTCAACTCGACCCTCGGCGCCCTGATGACCGCCCTCGGCGAGGCGCTGGTCCTGGGCGACGCCCTCGCCCTCGAGCAGGGAACGGTCCTCGACGTGCTGGCCGACTCACCGATCGGGGTCCCGGTCCGCCGGAAGCGGGAGTCCATCGAGTCGGGCACGTATCCGGCGACGTTCAAGCTGTCCTTGGCCCGGAAGGACCTCGATCTCGTGAACCGGGCCGCCTCCCAATCCAGCCTTCAACTCCGGCTGGCCCGGGCGGCGAGCTCGTGGTTCGCGGAGGCCGAGTCGGCCGGTCTCCAGGACCTCGACTACTCGGCGGTGGTGGCGCACATCCGAGGACGTCCCGCCGCCGGGCAACGGACCTAGGCCAGCAACCAGACCACGGCCACCAGTCCCAACAGGATCTCCACGGCGGCGGCTGCCGCGGCGAAGGGGGCGGCGATCAGCAGCCACGGACGGAGCAGGACGGCGGCCGGGGTGAGGACCTCCAGGACCTCCCGCGAGGATGACACCGCTCGGAGGAGGCCGAACGTCCTCCGGGCCCGCGACAACGAGGTTCGGCTCTGTCCCACCTCCGCGGCCCGGCGACGGATCTCGCCGGCTCGGGAACCCACCGCCGCGGGGAGCTCCCGCAGCCGGCCGGGAAGAGCGAGCACCGCCCGGACGGCCAGGACGAACAGGGCCAGGCCGACCGGCGGCGCCGCCAGCAGGAGCGCCCCGACCACGAGGGCCACGGCCGAGCGGTCCTCGGCGGGAAGCAGCCCTCGGAGAGCGATCCACGCGGCCAAGCCAGCCGCCGCCGCAACCCCGGCGAGCCAGCCGGCGCCCCGGGCCAGCCGAGCGAGGATCGCCCGCCAGGCGGGCGAACGATCAGGCGGTGGTTCCCGCAGGGACGCTGGGGGTTGTCGGCGGGAGGGCCGGCGTCTCTGCCTGACGCTCGCGGATCCTGTTGATGACCCATCGGGCGGCCAGCCCGACCAGCAGCAGCTTCAAGACCGTCTTCATCTCGGCTCCCTTCCTCCTCGGAGACGCCTCTTCCTTTACCCACGGCCCGCCCCCTCGATACCGGCATGGACCGACCGACGGCGGGGTATCGATGGAGGGATGCATCCGAAGCTCCAGGCGCTGGGGGAGTCCAGCCTGAAGGGCTGGCGAGGGCGGGTCGCCGGACCGGTGGCCAACGCCGTCTCCCGACGGACGGATTACTCCGCGGACCAGATCCGAGCGGTGTTCGGGCTGGCGTTCTTCGCACTGTCGGTCTACCTGCTGGCCTCCACGGTCCGCCGGGCCCTGCAGTCCGAAGAGCTGACCGACCTCGACTGACAGACGCCCGCGGGGCGACGAGGCGTCGGCACGCGTCCCCTATCGAAGATTTCGGGCCGCGAGGTGAGGGTAACTATGAACACGCGACCCAAGGAGGGACCATGTACATCGGAATCGGAATCGGAACGCTCATCCTCATCATCGTCCTGATCGCGCTCCTCACCTAACGAGCGCCGAGCCAGACGAACATCGTGGGGCCGGCCTTCTTGGTCGGCCCCTCCCGCAACGCAAAGCGTGAGACCACCGGGGAGCTGCAACGCTGCGCCGGAAGGCAGGCACCCTCAAGGACTGCGAGAGTTCCCGTACGAGAACTCGCCGACTGAGATTCGGCTAGGGGGGACGAGACGCTCGACCTTCGGGGGAGGTTCAAAGGTGGATAATGCCGCCCGTGGAGCCGTTCAGCCTTCAACCAGCCGACCGACCGGGTGCCTTCCGCCTGGGCGGCGAGCTGGACATAGCGAGCGCCGAGGCCGTCCGGTCTCGCTTGGAGGGGGAGCTGGAGCGGTCCGGGGGGTTGACGCTGGATACCAGCGACCTGAGGTTCATGGATAGCCAGGGCCTTCGGATGCTGATCGACCTGGGGGAGCAAGCGCTGAAACGAGACGGGACCGTCAAGGTGTTGAACTGCTCCAAACAGGTGCGGCGGCTCCTCGAGGTTGCGGTTCCGACGGGCATCCCAGGGGTAGAAATCGTCGACAGGGAAGGGCCCGACGCCCGTTAAGGGAGATGCGCCCGTTGGAGGTTAGGACCGAGGTTCCCAGTGGGTCGGCAGCGCCGGAGGCGGCCAGGACGTTCGTCCGCTCGGTGGCCGACCGGCTCCCGGGTCCACTGGTGGATGACACCTGCCTCCTGGTCTCCGAGCTGGTGACGAACAGCTACAAGCACGCCGGGAACCCGGACGGCTTTCCCATCGAGGTCGTTCTCGATCTGACCGAGGAACGCCTGCGACTTGAAGTGATCGACCGCAGCATCTTCGACCCGACCCCCGAATCCACCGCGGAGCTGCGCGACGTGAAATGGGGACTGTCCCTGGTCGACAAGATCGCCGACAGGTGGGGGCGCATCTCCGAGGGCGGGGTTTGGGCGGAGCTCCGCAACCCGCCCGGTTAAGCGGCAATCGCCGGTCGACCGCTGGGGCGAGCCGGGCGGCGTCCCCGAGGGGTAGGCTTCGAGGGGTCGGGCCACCGGCCCGCCTGTCAAGGACAGACCGGAGGGGAGCGGATGATGCAGTTTGGGGTGTGCTTCGCGCCCGACCCTCCTCCCCGGCGCTGGGTCGACCTGGCCAAGCTCGCTGAGGATCGCGGCTTCGACTACGTGTGGCTGTGGGACTCGCACGTCCTGTGGCAGGAGGTGTATCCCGTCTTCACGCTGATGGCCGCGGAGACGGAGCGGATCAGGATCGGACCGCTGGTGACCAACCCCGTCACCCGGGACCCGACCGTGACCGCCAGCGCCCTGGCCACCCTCGACGACTTCACCGACGGCCGCATGGTCATGGGGATCGGACGAGGCGACAGCGCCCGGCGGGTCATCGGCAAGACGCCGGTCAGCGTGGAGCGGATGGAGTGGGGCGCCAACCTGATCCGCGATCTGGTTGCCGGGCGTGAGGTCGACTATGAGGGGACCACGATCCAGCTCAAGTGGGCTCGGTGGGACCTCCCGGTCTGGATGGCGGCCTACGGTCCGAAGGCACTTCGAGCCGTGGGCCGCGTCGCCGACGGCCTGGTCATGCAGCTCGCCGACCCGTTCATAATCGAGTGGTCCCTTCGCTACGTCCGGGAGGGAGCGGAGGAGGCGGGCCGCAGCCTCGAGGACATCAAGATCATGAGCGCCGCCCCCACGTTCGTGACCGACGACCTGGCGGCGGCCCGGGAGCAGGTTCGGTGGTTCCCGGCCTTGGTGTCCAACCACGTGGTGGACCTGGTGAACCGCTATGCCAGCGACGAGCTGCCGCCAGAGCTCACCGACTACATCAGGGCCCGCGATCACTACGACTACAGCGACCACGGGCGCCGCGGCGCCGAACACGCCGAGTTCGTCACCGACCAGATCGTGGACCGGTTCTGCGTGATCGGGACTTTGGAGCAGTGCCAGGAAAAGCTGCACGTCCTGGAACGGATCGGCGTGGATCAGTTCACCATCTACGCTGTCTCCGTGGAGGGCCCGGATGCGATCATCGAGACGTACGGGAAGGAGATCATCCCGGAGTTCACCCATTGAGCACGGGCGGGCCCCGCCCTGAAAGGAGCATCTGAGATGACCACGGTTCGCACCGCCGTAATCCAGGCCAATGCCAATATGCCGAAGGAGGAGGCCGTCGAGAAGCACGTTGAGCTGATCGGGAAGGCCGCCGCCGACGGCGCCCAGATCACGTGCCTGCAGGAGATCTTCCACGGGCCGTACTTCCCCGCGGAACAGGATCCCAAGTGGTACGCCACGGCGGAGCCGGAGGACGGGCCCACCGTGACCCGGATGCGGGAGGTGGCCCGGGAGCACGGGATGCTGCTGGTCGTGCCGTTCTTCGAGGAGGCCCAGACCGGCGTCTACTACAACTCCGCCGTCGTGATCGAGTCCGACGGCACGATCCTCGGAAAGTATCGGAAGACCCACATCCCCCACGTCGGCCCGTGCTTCTGGGAGAAGTTCTACTTCAAGCCCGGGAACCTGGGGTACCCGGTCTTCGACTCGTCCGTGGGCAGGGTCGGCCTGATCATCTGCTACGACCGTCATTTCCCGGAGATCGGCCGGGCCCTGGGACTGAAGGGGGCAGAGATCGTGTTCAATCCCTCGGCCACCGTGGAGTCGCTCTCCAAGTACCTGTGGGAGCTCGAGCAGCCGGCGCACGCCGTGGCCAACGGCTACTGGATCGCGGCGATCAACCGGGTGGGGGTGGAAGCGCCGCTCTCGTCGGCGAGGTTCTACGGCTCGTCGTACTTCTGTGATCCCCGGGGGCAGATCGTGGCCCAGGCCTCCGACTCGGAGGACGAGGTCCTGGTGGCCGACCTCGACCTCGACATGATCAGGGAGGTCCGGAACACGTGGCAGTTCCTCCGAGACCGGAGGCCCGAGACGTACGGCGAGCTGACCGAGCTGTTGCCATGACCGACGGCGGGAACGGCGACGCCTCGGAGCTCCTGGCCCGGCACAAGGAGGTCATGCCGTCGTGGCTCCTCCTCTACTACGACGAACCCATCGAGCTCGTCCGGGGGGAGGGCGCCCGGGTCTGGGACGCGGCCGGGAAGGAGTACCTGGACTTCTTCGGTGGCATCGTGACCACCATCTCCGGACACGTGGTCCCGAAGCTGGTCGAGGCGCTCACCGAGCAGGCGAACAAGATCGCCCACACCTCGACGCTCTACCTGATCCGGCCGATGGTGGAGCTGGCCGAGCGAATGACCGGGCTGGCCCCGATCGATCCTCCCACCAAGGCGTTCTTCGTCGGTTCGGGGACAGAGGCCATCGAGGCCGCCCTGCTGTTCGCGACGTCGTGGCGCCGCTCGAACGAGATCATCGCCCTCCGGAACTCCTATCACGGCCGGTCCTTCGGGGCGGTGGGGATCACCGGGAACAAGGGATGGTCGGCCACGTCGTTCTCGCCCCTCAACGTGTCCTACGCCCTGGCTCCCTACTGCTACCGGTGCCCCTTGGGGCTGACGTACCCGGATTGCGGGGTGGCCTGCGCGGAGGACGTCCGGAACGTGATCGAGACCACCACGACCGGCGAGCCGGCGGCCATGATCGCGGAGCCGATCCAGGGGGTCGGCGGGTTCGTCACCCCGCCCCCCGAGTACTTCCAGATCGTGAAGTCGATCCTGGATGAGTTCGGTATCCCGTTCATCGCCGACGAGGTCCAGACGGGGTTCGGGCGGACCGGGGAGTCGTTTTGGGGGATCGAGGACTACGACGTCCGCCCCGATGCCATCGTGTGCGCCAAGGGGCTGGGGAACGGGATGTCCATCGGGGCGGTGGTCGGTCGCGCGGACATGGTCGACTCGCTCCGGGCAAACTCGATCTCCACCTTCGGAGGGAACCCGCTGGCCTCGACGTACGCCTTGGCGAACCTGGACCACATCGAGGAGGAGGACCTCCAGCAGAACGCGTACAAGGTGGGGAACTACCTGCACCGGGGCCTCAAGGACCTGGAGGATCGATTCGACATCGTCGGCGAGGTCCGGGGCAAGGGCCTCATGGTCGGGGTCGAGCTGGTCACGGACGGCGAGAGCAAGAATCCGAACCCCGAGGCCGCCGCCAAGGTCATGGAGATCTCCAAGGAGCGGGGCCTCCTGGTCGGCAAGGGGGGCCTGTACGGCAACGTCCTGCGGGTCTCGCCCCCCCTGTCGATCACCGAGGACGACGCGGGGCGGGCCATCGAGACCCTGGAGGTGGCGTTCGGGGAGGCCCAGCAGCGGTGAAGACCCTCATCAGGAACGGGACGGTGGTGACGGCCACCGAGACGCTGGATGCCGACGTCCTGGTCGAGGACCAGAGGGTCGTTGCCGTGGCCCTGGACCTCGACGTGGAGGCGGACACGGTCCTCGACGCCACCGACCGTTACGTGATCCCCGGAGGGGTCGACGTCCACACCCACTTCGACCTTCCCTTCGGCGGAAGCTTCTGCTCCGATGACTTCGGCACAGGCACCCGGGCGGCGGCGTTCGGGGGGACCACGACCTGCGTCGACTTCGCGGTGCAGGACTACGGAGAGTCGCTGCGCCGGGGGCTGGACCGGTGGTTCGAGAAAGGGCAGAAGGCCCAGACGGACTTCGGTCTCCACATGATCGTCCGGGAGGTCAACGATCAGGTCCTCAAGGAGATGGACGAACTGGTCAACGAGGGCATCACCTCCTTCAAGCTGTTTATGGCGTATCCCGGTGTGTTCATGCTCGACGATGCCGCCATCTTCAAGGCCATGCAGCGGGCGGCAGACAGCGGAGCGCTCATCATGATGCACGCCGAGAACGGAGGCCCCATCGACGTCCTGGTCCAGCAGCACCTTGCCAAGGGGAAGACCGACCCCGTCTATCACGGCTTGACCCGGCCGGCCTCGATGGAGGGGGAAGCGGTGCACCGAGTGTTCAAGATGGCCGAGCTGGCCGGAGCTCCCGCCTACATCGTCCATCTCTCCTCGAGAGACGCTCTGGATGCTCTTCAGGAGGCCCGGGCCCGAGGGGTGGCCGCGTTCGCAGAGACCTGCCCTCAGTACCTGTATCTGAGCCTCGACGACCTGTCCCGGCCCGGCTTCGAAGGGGCCAAGTTCGTATGCTCCCCGCCGCTCCGGCCGAAGGACCACCAGGACGATCTGTGGAAAGGACTGGCCGGCGGGGCCCTCCAGGTGGTGGCCACGGACCACGCGCCGTTCAACTACCAGGGACAGAAAGACATGGGAAAGGACAACTTCGCCAACATCCCCAACGGCCTGCCCAGCGTGGAGGACCGGGTCACCCTGATGTTCCAGCGCGTCCGGGCCGGCCAGCTGAGCCCGAATCGGTGGGTGGAGCTCATCGCCACCAACCCGGCCAAGATGTTCGGGCTGTACCCCCGCAAGGGGACCATCGCGCCGGGCTTCGACGCCGACATCGTGATCTTCGACCCGACCCGAGAGCGCGTCCTCTCCTCGGAGAGCCACCACATGAACGTGGACTACTCCTGCTACGAAGGGATGAAGGTGTGGGGCCTCCCCGAGGTGGTCATGCAGCGAGGGAGTGTCCTGGTGCAGGACGGCGAGTGGTTCGGGAAGATGGGGCAGGGCAATTTCGTGGCCAGGAGCCGGTTCGAGGAACCTTGATCAAGGAGTTGATCCAATGACCGCACCCATGAAAGTCCAGAGCCTCATCGGCGGGAGGCTCCGCGAGTCCCACGCCGACGACGTCCCGGTCGATCCGGTGTTCGACCCGGCCACTGGAGAGACCATCGCTCTCCTGCCCTACTCGACGACGGAGGAGATCGGTGAGGCGGTCGAAGCGGCCAGGGATGCCTTCCCCGAGTGGTCGAACGTCCCGGTCCCCGATCGGGCCCAGATGATGTTCCGGTTCAAGGCCCTCCTGGAGGAGCACTTCGACGACGTGTCGATGCTGGTCGTCCGGGAGAACGGGAAAACGCTTCCGGAGGCCAAGGGGGAAGTGCGGCGAGCGATCGAGGTCGTGGACCTGGCCTGCGGTGCGCCGACCCTCCTGATGGGGACGAATCTCGACCAGATCGCTGAGGGCATCGACGAGGAGCTGGTTCGCTTCCCGGTCGGCGTATGCGCCGGGATCACGCCGTTCAACTTCCCGAACATGGTGCCGCTGTGGATGATCCCCGTGGCTTTGGTAGCGGGAAACACCTTCGTGCACAAGCCCTCCCAGCGGACCCCGCTGTCGGCGATGCGGATCGGGGAGCTCCTGGCCGAGGCCGGCCTCCCGGACGGGGTCTTCAACGTGGTCCACGGCTCCAAGGACGCGGTGGACGCGCTCCTCGCCCATCCGGACGTCTCCGCCGTGTCCGTGGTGGGGTCGGTGGCGGTCGCTTCGTACATCTATGCCACGGCCGCGGCGGCCGGGAAACGAGTCCAGGCCCTGGGCGGGGCCAAGAACCACCTGATCGTGATGGACGACGCGGACCTGGAGAAATCCGTCACGGCCCTGATCTCGTCCGCGTTCGGGAACGCCGGTCAGCGCTGTCTGGCGGGAAGCGTTGCCGTCGGCGTCGGCTCCGTCGGCGAGGCCCTCGTCCGGGAGCTATCCGAGCAGGCCTCAGCGCTCCGGCTCGGCCCGGGAGCCGAGTCGGACACCGACATGGGCCCGGTGATCCGCGAGGAACGGAGGAAGGAGCTCATCGGATACATCGAGGAGGCCCAGGAGAGCGGGGCGAAGCTCTCTCTGGACGGCCGAGGAGTGGGACCGTCGGAGGGCTTCTTCCTGGGACCGACCATCTTCGAGGACGTGACGCCCGAGATGCGCCTGTGGAGAGATGAGCTCTTCGGGCCCGTCCTATCGGTGACGCGGGCCGCGGACATCGACGACGCGCTGAGGATCTTGAACTCGAGCACCTACGGCAACGCGGCCTCCATCTTCACCTCCTCGGGCCACAATGCCCGTGAGTTCAAGCGGAGAGCGGAGGCGGGGATGCTCGGGGTGAACGTCGGGGTCGCCGCCCCCATGGCCTTCTTCCCCTTCACGGGGTGGAAGAGCTCGTTCTTCGGGGACCTTCACGCCACAGGCATCGACGCCTTCCGCTTCTACACGCGGCAGAAGGTCGTCACGTCTCGCTGGTGGCTTCCCTCGGCGCTCGACCACTCCCAGCCGGAGGGCCGCGGCCACTGAGCTGAGAGCGGCCGAGCACGTCCCACGTCAGTCCCCTGTCGTGGGAAGGGCCACGGTTCGCCATCCTGCCTCCGCGGCTGAGGCCCGGATCAGGTCGGCCAGCCGCGCCGTCAGCGCCTCGAGGCTGAAGTGGCTCCGGGCCACCGCCCGGTTGTGCTCCAGGAGGTCCCCGTTCCGGTGCTGGAGCCACGTCCTGAGCGGTCCGGGATCGTCCACCGGGAACCACCGGAACCCGAAGCGCCCGATCTCGGCGGCCACGGGGTAGTCGGCCACCGCGAGCGGCCGGCCGTGCAGTGCCGACTCGATAAGCGGGCATCCGAACCCCTCCCAGGACGACGGGAGCACCACGGCATCGGCGGCCGCGTAGGCATCGGCCATGGTGAGCCCCGCCGGGAGGCCCCGATAGACCGGGCACCCGGCCCGGGCCAGGACCCGCGCCGCCTCCCGCCCGTAGCCCTCTTCGGCGGGACCGGTCAGCCAATAGGTCGCCCCCAGGGCCTCGGCCAGGGACACGCCGACCGGGATGTTCTTCCGGGCGATGGCCCGCGTCGGCTGGAGCATCAGGAGGTCACCGGGCCGGATTCCCAGCCGGCGCCGAGTGGGGGCCCGCCGTCCCGGTGGCTCATGGGGAAACCCGTTGTAGACCGTGGTCGCCCGGATCCCCCGTGCCGCCAGGTCACGCCGGCTTAGATCGTTGATCGTGACGTGGACCCAGGCGGGGTCATCCGGCGGCCAGCCCTGGACGTGGGCGAACCGTTCTCGCTGCCACGGCAAGTCATGGTGGTGGAGGATGGCGGGCCGTCCCCGAAGACCCTCGCTGACCACTCGCGTGGCCTCCGGATTGAGCGGTAGGGAGCAGAGGTTCTCCACCACCACGAGGTGGGCCCCGGACAGGGCGGCCTCCAGCTCCCGCGCGGAGATGCCGTGGCCTGGTGATCGAAGGCCGAGCCCGAGCAGGATGTGGTCGGCCCGTCCATCGCCGGCCACCGTCCGGACCCGGAAGCCGAGGCGGGCGAACGCTTCGGCCCAGTGGGATGCGGACACGGACACACCATCCGCGCCGCCGAGCCGGAACGAGAGCAGGGCCACGATCGGCTCCGCCCTCGGCCGGGTCCGCTGCCGGGGAGCGGAGGTTGAGATCTCCGGCGTCATGACCGTCGACAGATGACCCGCAGGTTCCTGAAGTCGTACGCGGATGTCTCGATGTTCACGAAACCGGTCCGCCCGAGGAGCTCCCGCAACCAGGCCTCGTCGAACAGCGTGTGGTGGGCGTTCCAGATCCACCGGGGGACGCCCCGCCCGTCCTCCCCCCGGTGCGCGAGTCGATCCGAGTGTCCACCCAGGAGCCAGTAGTTCGCTTCCCGGGTATCGATCTCGCCCCGGACCCATTGTTCCGCGATGAATCGGGCGTCGGGCACACCGACGTTGAGCTCTCCGTTCGACTCCAGCACCCGAGCCCACTCACGGAGCGTGGCCTCGACGCGTTCCCAGCTCTGATGCTCCAGGACGTGGTTGGCACGGATCGCGGCCACGCTCGAGTCGGCGAACGGCAGCCGATCCTGCCGGCAGATCACCTCGATGTGTGGGAGGGGAAGCACATCGGTGTGGACGTCATAGCCCTCGTGGGGACGTTCCCCCGCCCCGACCTCCACCCTGACGGTCCGACCCTGGCGTGGATACCCGCCCGGGCGGGTGGCTCTGCTCGACCGCTCCAGACGGCTGGCCATCACGCGCTCGACGTGGGGGGCTCGATCCGCCGGAGCAACCTGGCGGGTTGCCCGGCCACCACGGTGTAGGGGTCGACGTCCCGGATGACCAGTGAGCCGGCGCCCACCACCGCGTGTGGGCCGATCCGGCACGGGCCGAGCACCAGGACCAGACTGGCCAGCCAGGCGCCTTCCCCGATGACCACGTCGCGGCCGCTCTTCGGGATGGCCGTCTGTCGCTCTCGGCCGAACTTGCTGAAGTCATGGGTGCCCGTGAGGACCGCCACCCTGTGGCCGAAGAAGGCATACGGCCCCACGGTGATCTCGCCGGACGACAGGTTGAAGAGCGCGTCGTTGACCACCGCCGTGGGATCGATGTGCAGTCGCGAACTGTCCCCGTGCACCAGATATCGGTACAGCAGCGCCTCTTGATCGGGGGCCGGATCTCGACGGGCCAGCTTCGAGGCGACCGTCCTGCGGACCAGATCGTCGATCCGCCGATCGAATAGTCGCGACGCCAGGCGGTCCAGCACCTTCATCAGCACGCCTCCTCTCGGCCCGGCACCCCGCAGCGAAAGGTGACGTATAGCACAGGCCTCCCCTCGGTCCACCTGGGATGCGGCGTCCCCCTACGCCCGACTCCGATCGGCTCTGCTCTCGATACCTTTCCTGAGCGATTTCCAACTCCTGAGCGAATTCCAACGGCTCGCCCTGCCTTCTCGCCTGAGTAGCTTGAGCCGTGTGCGGAAAGGAAGAAGCCCATCCTTTTGCCTCAGGGAACATACGCTCCGCCGGGGTGTAGCGCGACATGGATACCACGCAAGATTGAGAGGCGCGAAGTACCAGGCGGATATCCGATCGACGTCCGAAGGGGAGTCCGGCTTCCTGACGGGTCGAGATGCTCGCAGCGGTTCTCTCGAATGACGCCAAAGGAGGCGCACGTGAGTTTGAAGAAGGTTGGTTTGACCATCACCCTCGTGGTGATGGCGTCGCTGGCCCTGGGGATCGGTCCCGCGGGGGCGCAGCAGGCAGTCTGTCCGGGACTGGACTCCGGGAAGATCGACACGTCCGGGGACCCGGCGTCCGTCACCGTGACGGCTCCGGACGGGTACCTGATCTCTGGATACTGCGTCAAGGCCGGTTCGGACGAATCGGATGCGGGCGTCGAGTTCATCACTGTGAATCCGCCTCAGGCATCGGTGACCATCTCGCACCCCAGCGGCAAGGCCGTATCGCACTACTCGTATTCGCTGGTCCCGATCCAGACGCCCCCGACGACTCCCCCGACGAACCCGCCCTCGGAGACGGATAACAATCCGGGTACCAAGGTCCTCGGCGCTACGGCCGGTCGAGGCACCGGTGGCGGCGGTGGCGTTGCCCAGGTCAGCCAGGTTCCCTCGGGCGGCGTTCAGGCCGGCCAGGGATCCACCGCGGGTATCGAGGCGAACGTCCTGTTTGGATTCGGGCTCGTTCTGCTCCTCACCGCTGGTGCCGTGCACGTGATGCGCCGGCGCACGGGCCAAACGGTCTAGCGATTGCGCACAAGGGCGGGTGGCCGTCAGGGACGCTGGTCCCTGGCGGCCATCACCCTCCTTGCGGCAGGTGGCGCCAGCCTCATCGGAGTTGGGCTGACATCTCAGGAAGATCCTCCGTCCCCGCCCCCCGCAGCACCATCCTCGATCTCGCCACTTCCGAAGGTAGCGCCATCGAACCCCACGCTCACGCGTTCGGAGCCCGTCTCGCTCGAGATCCCTGCCATCGATGTGCACTCACCGGTACGGCAGGTGGGCCTCGATGAGGACGGCGCGATCGAGGTACCGGCTCCCGGCCCGCACTACGACGACGCAGCGTGGTACAGGTACTCGCCGACACCAGGTGAGCTCGGCCCTTCCATCATTGTCGGACATGTCGACTCCGCTGCTGATGGCCCGTCAGTGTTCTTCAATCTTGGCGCGCTGCGGCGAGGAGACCGCATCGCGGTCACCCGTGAGGACGGGGACGTTGCAACCTTCAAGGTGGATACCGTTCGACGCTTCCCGAAGGACAGGTTCCAGACGCAGCTCGTCTACGGTCGCACCGACCACCCCGCTCTGCGGCTGATCACGTGCGGGGGGCCGTTTGACCCCGCGACCGGGCACTACCTGGACAACATCGCCGTATTTGCATCGCTTGCTCGGAGTTCTGGGTAGGGCCTGAAGGTCCCTGCCCCACGTGAAGGCGACGCACCCTGCCCCTGAGCGATACCGGCATCGGCGTGGACGAGCTGGCCCTGCGGATGCTGATCGCCGCGGCATTCTTGTCGACCAGGAGCCGAAAAGTGGGGCGTTCAGGGGAGGAATCCACCCGTCGCCGGCGAAGATTGACCGTCGGGGGCCGGGGAAAGGCGGCGGCCGGGCAGGACCTTCGTCTCTTGGGGAAGCTTCCCGTTCTCTCCAAGGCCCGGCCTCCAGCGCTAACCGGTCCCTGGCCCTGGGGAGAGATCGGGCCACGGCTGCCTTCGCTAACGCCCCGCGATACCTCCGCCGATACCTCCCGCGTGGTGCAACGTACGTTCACACTCGCGGCAGGATTGGTCCTCGCCGCTTGTTCGGCCGAGGGCAGGTTCGCCCCGCCGAGGACGGTTGATTCCGGGTCCTTCGAGAAGGTCGACCGGACGGTCGAGAACCAGCTCATGGAGCAGGCGGCGACCACACTCGAGGGGCTCGAACTGGAGGAGCCATTCGGCGTTGCCTACGAGTTCCTCCCCTACAAGCCGCAGTTCTTCCTCGGCGCCGGCAAGGGGAAGGCCGACCGGCAGGCGGTGATCGATGCCGTCCTCCCGCTCTTCGGCGGGGATCTGGGGCTATCCGAGCCACCCCACGACGTTCCCCGAGACGGCGTGAAGTTTCTGTGCGCACCGTACAGCCACACGGGGGTGCCGGGGACCCAGGGCACCGGCGGTCTTGCCTCGATCTCCGCCATCTGTACGTGGTCCGACGGGGAGGTCGCGGGCTTCGGCGTCGGCGTGGCCGGGCTCGCGGTGGAGGACGTGGCCAGGATGACCGCCGAGGCCCATACGGAGATCGTCGAGTGAGCTGCCTACACCGGATCCTGGTGGGCTCGCTCCTGGCCCTCGCCGCGTGCGCTCCCGGCCTCCCCGGGGAGCCGGTGGAAGACGCGTCCCTGGTGAAGACGGCGCGAGACGTCGTGGCGATGCTCGGGGGGTACAACTGCGAGCTTCTCCCCCAGTACCTCCCCACCGGTGCGACGGCGCTCTTTCAAGCCAACATCGGGCCCGAGCTAATGGATGGGATGGAGGACCCAGTGGAGCGAGTGTGCTTCGTCCTGGGCGTGATCCAGCACTATCCCCGGTCCGAAACCATGGAGGTCCGAGCCGAGACGGTCACCGACGCCAGCGCTGACCTGATCCTCATGGGCGAAGGAGTGAAGGCGGAGCTGCGACTGGTGCGCGAAGGCAGCATGTGGAAGCTCGATCAGGGATGGGCCCTCAAACAGGCCCAGGACCTGGCGGTCGAGCAGGCCCTGCGATTGTTCGCCACGTCCCAGGACGCGTTCTATTACCACGGCGGCAATCGGTTCACCGACAACTACCAGGAGCTCGGCCAGCAGACCCACACCGTGATGGAGTTCTTCACGGGGATCGCCTCGGCGGCCGCTCCGCCGCTGCGCCTGTATGGGGCCGTGGGCCCGAACGCACAGTCGGTGTGCGGCTCTTCGCTGTCGCTCTCCGGCGAGCTGTTCATGATCCGAGCGGCCGCAGACGGATCCGCCTCGTACGCGCGAGGAGCCTCCCTGCCGAATCGCTGCCCCGGAGCACGGCTCCGACCCTCCTGGTAAAGCGCTGCAGGCGAGTCACTCGGGTGCGGGGAATGGTGTCCGGTCCCCCCGGGGACGACTCGAGCCCCCGCCTTCCGATCCGTCGTTCGGGAGACCCGAACGCCGTGCGTCCCTAGAAGAGCTCAGTCCTCTGACGCCGGAACGATCGTCGCCGCCCCGCCGCCGGGCGCGAGGACCGACTCGTGCCCATCCTCCCACCGGATCCGGTAGCGGATGCCGACCTCGCCCTCGATCACCTCGAGGATCTCGCCCTCCCGGGGCGGGGTCCCCACCGTCTCAGACTCAACGACGATCCGATCGCCGACCCTTCCGGACATAGCTCTCTATGTCTATCCCTCTGCAACCGTCATGGCAACCCAGGGCCCGTGAGGCGCCGGGGGCTGGCAGCCGTCCCGGGAACGGGCGGGACGGGGATGGTTCGA
Source organism: Actinomycetota bacterium (assembly GCA_035642095.1). Taxonomy (GTDB): domain Bacteria; phylum Actinomycetota; class UBA4738; order UBA4738; family CALAEC01; genus DASQTB01. Next base: position 18,223 of record DASQTB010000041.1, read on the forward strand.
CTGGCCTCGCACCCCTCCGCGCCGAGAAGGTCTCACCGGATGGGATGCAGGTCCCGGCGCCCGATGCTCTCACCGGCGCAGACGACCAGCATGCAGTCCATGGGCTCCTCCGGGGCGAAGAAGGCGGTCACCTCGTCGTCGTAGAAGGTGACTCCGGTGGCCCCGTATCCGTACGCATACGCACCCAGGTACAGTCGCCCCGCCACGATCCCCGCCTCGAGCTGGGCCACCCGATACCCACGGTCCCCTGCCGTGTCGAGGATGCCATCCAGATCCGAAAGCAGGAAACACACCGCCGCCGCGTCGCCAGCCAGCCGCTGCTCCAGACACAGGAACGCGGCCTTCCGACGGAACTCCCCCGGCCGGAGCAGGTGGAACCCGTGCTCCCGGTACGCGAAGGCCCCGGTCGGCAACCCCGACACGGCGTTCGCGATCAGGAAGGCCTTCGTCAGCCCGAGGCCGGCAGGAGCCACGTCGGTAGGGACTCCTCCCACAGCCGCTGACAGGATCGCCGAGAGCACCTCGGCCGACATCGAGCCGTGGCCGAAAGCGCGGGCCGAACCCCGCCGTCGGATCACCCGGTCGAGGGGATCCGGTGGCGGGGCCGCCGGTCTCACCCGCACCGGCTCTGGCCACGCCGGGTTCCCGTGTGTTCCCGACGCCGCGGTACCTCGCCACCGTTCCACCGCCCCGGGTTCATCCAGGCGGCCGGAATCATTCACCTCGAGGATGGCCGGGAATCGCTCCTCCCGGGCCGACAGCCGCTCCTCTTCGAACGCCACGGCCTGCGGCGGCCCGGGCGACGCCTGGACCGACCGGCCCTCGCCGACCGGAACGACGCAGACAGGGAACTCCCGTTCGGGATCCAGCCCCAACAGGGCCTCGATCTCGGCATCAGCGAACCCGAGGACCACTCGTGCCCGGAGGCCCTCTGCCGCCACGACCGCGAGCACGTTCGCCACCATCGTGCCGGCATCCCAGAAGAGGTGCCGGTATCCGCGATCGCCGTACTTCCACGCGGTCCGCCAGGGGATCCCCGTGAGCACGAGGGCGGCCGGCGCCCCGGCCACCGCGGGCTCACCCCCGCAGGCCCGGACCAGGTATCCCCGGTGATCGCCCGATCGCAGGCGGACGAGCGCATGGGTTAGGGGGTCGTAATGGTAGACGCCCGCTGGCAAGCCGGGAAGGTCACCGCAAGTGAGATAAGCCTCGTTCGGGTACAGGGCCCCGGCGGAGGCGTAGGTCCGGAAGTGCACGACCTCCCCGCCGGGGAACCGAATCGGTCGGTGGGCCCCTGCCCCGAGCCACAGCACCCGGGACAGGTCCTCGAGCGATGGCGCTCCCGCCGACATCCCCATGCCCGGAGCGGCCGATGCCGCCACGGCGTCCACCGCCCGGACCTCGAGGTCCGGCAGACCTCGAAGGAGCTCGATCCGCTCCATCCCACGGTAGACCTTGAACGGACGCGGCCGATTCTCCCAATCGAGCTCCCGTCCACGCGTGCGCACGCTCTCCCAGGAGTGCTTCGTGGCCTGATGGTAGGCCCGGCCGCGCCGGCCTGATCCCACAGGTCCACCATCCTCCCGGCAGCGGATCGTCCCGGCAAGAGATGGGACAGCACCGTGGCGCCCGGATCGACGCCGACCGGCGTCTGAATGCTGGGCGCCCAGGCCGAAACGCGCGTTCGCGGGTGGTGCCGAGGGCACTCGGTGGGCAGGCGATCAGAGACTTCGCCCTGCCCCGCGCCGGACCAGGCCTCCACTCTCCGTCGGGGTTGCCCGTGGGTCGTCGGGGCCTCTGTCCCCTGTTTGGCCCCCCCGGTCAGATCCGCCTGGACAGCTCGAGGAGGGCGACTCCAATGAACCCAGAGGCCCATGAGCCTGCACCAGTGGCCCGGGACAATGTTCGAGAAGGAATCTTTCCGCGCCTGGCGAATTACATCGGGAAAGGCGGTGGACGGGTAGCACCTTCGCCCCGTAGGGAAGCTTCGGGGAAGCTTCCCTTGCCCAGCGCCAGGGGTGTCGTCGAGGAGGTTGGCCAGGCAGGCCGGGAGTTCCGAAGATGGCACGAAAGAAGGTCGGCCTGGGAGACCTCATCCAGCCCTTGGTGAACGCGTTGGAGGGCAAGCCAGTTCCCCACATCGACGTCGTTCGGTCGGGGCGCCTGATCGCGGCAGCGCTCGTCAAGTACGGGCGACCCATCTCCATTACAGGGGAGGGTCCATGGGCGGGCGTGTGGAATCTCGAGCAACTGACCGACGAAGAGGCCGCAGCCTGGGGGATGTGGGTGGCTACCAGAGTCTGCCCAGCCTAGGACAGTCACCTCCCCATCTCAGCTCAGGAGTGATGCTGCCCATGCACGGGTCGAGCACGCACACGAGCGGTCATTCAGTCTCCGCTTTCGCAAAGGTTCGAGAAGGCCCCCGGCAGCTGCCGGGGGCCTTCCCTTCCGTTCCGATCCTTAGGACGCGCGGTGGACGCCGCGGTACCGGTTGCCCCACATGAGCATGGCCAAGCCGGTCAGGAACGAGAGCACCGCCAGGCTGGCGATCATGGGGAGAGCGGGTGACGGTCCCGTGAAGGCCAGCCCTCCGGCAGCAGCCTGCCCGCCCTGGGCCCCACCTTCGGCCTGGCCTCCGGGCTTCGGCCGGACGGCCTGGGGCTTGACCTCGGCGGCGTCTCCGTCCGGCGGCGGGGGCGGCGGGGTCGTCACCGCCGGAGCCGGCGACGGGGACGGGCTCGTCGTGGGGCTGGGCGACGGCGACGGGCTGGCCGTTGGGCTCGGGCTGGGCGACGGCGACGGGCTGGCCGTCGGGCTCGGGCTGGGCGATGGAGAGGTCGTCGGCGAGGGAGACGGGCTGGGGCTCGGCCCCGGTGCGCAGTCCATGACCGTCATCGAGCTGGAGGCCGTCCCCTCCAGGCCCTCGGACGAGCTCCACTCCACGTCGACGGTAACGACATCACCATTCTCCGCGGAGATAGGGAAGAAGAAGGTGCGGGTACGGCCGCTCCAGGAGACGGAATGGACGTCCCCGTCGATGGTCACCGTAGCCGAGTGCGTACCGGTGCTCGGGAAGAAGTCGAAGGTGACCCTCACCTCGTTGCAATGGATCTTGATGGCGACCGTGTGGGCCAGCGATGCGGTGGCCGCTCCCAGGACCAGGCCGACCGTCATCATCAACACCGCCGCGATCTTCGTCTTCCGGCTCATGTCGCCCCCCTTTCAGGTCGCCGACGAGCAACAGTCAGCGAAACGTCATCGGTTGTAGAGGAAGTCGGCCATTCGTACCACGTCTCGTGGGGCGGGCGTCCATCGCAGAACGCGTTTTTGTCGGACTACCGCGCAGCGTGGCCAAGCAGGAGCCGGAACCTCTCCGGCGATCGAGTGGGTCCGGGCGGCCTCCGATCAACCAATCTGCCTGCGGTGGGCATGGCTCCGGTGTCCTTTCGCTCATGTGCCAGGAGCGCTCTTCGGTCGGACCTGGTTTCCGGGTCCCCTGGGATGAGCGTGCCAGTGTAAGGCCGTGGCACGAGCGCCGGTAGGGCCTGCTGCCGCCCCGCCTTACGCGTTCTCGTACTCGTCGTGGCGGCGGAACCAGCTGAGGGGGGCGTCGTCGGTACGCGTTTCGTTTCGCCCTCGCGGTGCCCGGTCGAGCCACTGGTACATGCCCCAGAGGCCGTCCACCCCGCGCGCGTAGGCCGAGTAGGTGTGGTAGACGACGCCGTCCTCGAGCGCGAACGCGCTCATACCGGGAGCCTCCCGCGTGTACGTCGGCCAGTCCGTACCAGTGGTGGCCGCCCACTCGGCGAGCGGACCCTCCTTGCCCGCCTCGAGCGACGGCCCGACGTCGACCGAGCGGAAGTTGTATTCGACCGTTCCCGATTGCTGCTCCTCCTGCGTACTCGATGCCTGGAAGTCGTAGTTGAAGTCGCTGCCGAACGACGACGCCCACGGGAAGCTCCACCCCATCCGCCGCTTGTATGCCTGCAGCTTCGCGAGCGGTGCCCGCGACACGGCGCAGAGGGTGACGTCGTGGTTCGCGAGGTGGA
>DASQTB010000042.1:0-3759 GCA_035642095.1 Actinomycetota bacterium
CAGGGCGCCGAGGCGTTCCCCGGTCCCGGCCAGGCCGATGCCGTCGATACCCCGGGCGGCCCGGATCAACGCGGCGGGAGCCTCGATCCATGGCCGGAGGTAGACCTCGCGATCCGCGTCGGCCAGTCGATCCCCGTTGGCCAGCCCCAGGTCGAGGGCCAGACCCACCGCCCCACGGACGAAGGCCTCGTCGGCATCGCCGGGATCCGCCGCCTGGAGCATCCGGACCGCCTCGATCGGCCACGAGTCGAAGGAGATCGAGTCGACGAGGACCATGGTGCCCACCCCGCCCTCCAGTGCTAGGAGCTGAGCCACGCCTCCCCCGATGTCATGCCCGATCACCGCGAACTCGTCGATCCCGGTCCGGTCCAGGAGCTCTCGGACGTGGCCGGCCTGGGCCCGGATGGTGAGGGCGGACGGATCCTCCGGCTTGGATGAGCGGCCGTATCCCATGAGGTCCGGAGCGATGGCCCGGAACCGTGGGGCCAGGATCGGCACCAGGTCCCGCCACAGATGGGAGGAGGTCGGGAACCCGTGGAGCAGCACCACGGCGGGGCCCTCCCCTTCGTCCGCGTACGCGAGGTCACCGGCAGAAACGGCGAGCCGCTTCACGTCGAGCATCAGCCGCCGGCCCGGATCGCGTCGACAACGCGGAGGACCTTCACCATCGGTCCGACCTCGTGGACCCGGATCACGTGGACCCCGCGGCCGGCCAGCCAGGCCACCGCTCCGGCCGTGCCCTCCAGACGCCGGTCGACCGGAGCATCGCCCAGGGCGGCGCCGATGAACGACTTCCGCGACGGACCGACCACCACGGGAACCCCGAGGTCGAGGAACGAATCGATCTCACGCATCAGCGTCAGGTTGTGCTCGTACGTCTTCCCGAATCCGAGCCCCGGGTCGATGGCCACCCGGTCGTGGCCGATCCCCGCCTCGTGGGCAGCGGCAACCCGCTTCCCGAGATACGCCCGGACCTCGGCGACGACATCCTCGTACCGAGGCTCGATCTGCATCGTCTTCGGCTCACCCAGCATGTGCATGAGCACCAGGCCCGCCTCCCCGGCGGCGACCACGCCCAACATCCTCGGATCTCGCGCTCCGGAGACGTCGTTGACGAGCGACGCCCCGGCCTCTAGCGCGGCCGCGGCGACGTCCGCCTTCCGCGTGTCGACGGAGATCGGGAGGCCGACCTCGGCGACGAGGCGCTTCACCACCGGCACCACGCGAGCGATCTCGGCGTCCAGGGTGACCGGATCGGAGCCGGGACGGGTTGATTCACCCCCGACATCCAGGATGTCGGCCCCCTCCTCGGCCATCCGGAGGCCGTGTTCCACCGCCGCCTCGTGGTCCAGGAACCGGCCACCGTCGGAGAAGGAATCCGGCGTCACGTTGAGCACGCCCATCACCAGGGTCGGCGGCCCACATTCCAGCGATCGGCCCCCTACCCGCCATCGGACCGTCATCCTGGCAAGCGTAGCGCGGAACCTTTCGACCCTCCGAGGCGTCTACGTCCAGGCATGATCGGGGTCCAGGGGGGTGCGGCGGTGGCAGTGGGGGCGGAGGGAGGGCGCCTCGGCGAGCTCTACGAGGCGCACGCCCCCGACGCGGTCCGGCTGGCGTACCTCCTGACCGGTGACCGACATCTGGCCGAGGACCTGGTCCAGGAGGCGTTCGTCCGGCTGTTCGGCCGGTTCCGCGACCTCCGGAACCCCGACGCGTTCGGGGCGTACCTCCGGACGACCGTGGTGAACCTGGCCCGCTCCCACTTCCGGAGGAGGCAGGTCGAACGGGCGTATGTGGAGCGGGAGGGCCACGCTCCGGACCCTCCGGAGGACCCCGGCGGACGGGAGGACATGTGGCAGGCCCTCCACCGTCTTCGGCCGCGTCAGCGTGCGGCCATCGTGCTGCGCTTCTACGAGGACCTGACCGAGGCCCAGACCGCCGACATCCTCGGCTGTGCGGTGGGGACGGTGAAGTCACTCGTGTCTCGAGGGATCGACCAGCTCCGCGGCCAGCTGCAGAGGAGTGAGTGACGTGGACCGAGAACTGAGGACGCTGCTCCAGGACAAGGCCGACGAGGTTCGGCTCCACGGCCGGATCCCGGAGGACGTCCTCCGTCGCTCCCGCCGCCGTCGAGCGGTCATGGCCGCGCTGGCCGGAGCGGTCACCGTGGGCCTGGCCCTCGGCGCGTTCGTGGGCGCCCGCGAGCTGCTCAGCGAGACCACCTCGCCAGGCCCGCTCAGGCCTGCGGCACCGATCGGCGAGTCCTACCCCTACATCTGGCCGGCCACCCTAGGGGAGCTCGAACTCACCCAGCGGCAGGTCGCCGAGGGCCACGTGCCCCTGTGGACGGTGCCCGAGCAGGTGGCCGGGTTTTATGTGCGCGACGTCATGGGGTGGGACCTCGCCGACGCGGTCCTCGAGGTCCAGAAAGGAGGTCCCGTCGTCGTGGTGGCGACCAATCCGACCGTGTCGGACATCCGCACCCGCCTGATCATGGCACTCGTGGCCGGGGAGCCCGGACCGGATGACGACATCTACGCGGTGTCCTCGGCCGAGACCGATGCGATCTCGCTCGAGGAGCCCATCCCTGGCGACCTCGTCGTCCCCGGGTCGCGGATGGTTGTTGCGGGACGTCTCCTAAGCGAAGAGCCAGGCCTCACCGTGAGCGTGACACTGGAGTGGTCGAACTCGGCAGCAGGTTCGGGGGCCATCGGGGGTGGTCCGTCGTTCCGTCACCGGGTGCCTGTTCCTCCGGACGTCCAGGGAGCTCCCGTGGCCCGGATCGCCGTGCACCGGGGGACCGACGACGAGATCCTCGCACTGACCTCGTTTCGGCTCGAGGAGGGGGGAGCAGCGGGCGCCTCCGAGCCGGAACTGGTGATCCCGCCGCGCATCGCCGAGACGCGTGAAGCCCTTCTCTCCGCCGCGCAGGCGCGCGACTGGGAAGCGCTCCGCGCGCTGATCTCCGATAAGGGTTTCACGTTCTCCTTCGGGGGAGAGACCGATCCGATCCGATACTGGAAACGCCTCGAGTCCGAGGGTCACGTACCGGTCATGGGGGACATCCTCCCGGCGGTCCTCGAGACCGACCCGGGGTTCGAGCGTGGGGTGTTCGTGTGGCCGGCGCAGGCAACCGAAGACCCCGCGAGGTGGGATCCGGCCGACATCGAGGCGCTCGCCGGGATCCACGCCGAGGAGGACGTCCGCGCGTTCCAGGAGGCGGGCCTCTACTACGGCTGGCGACTCGGGATCGACCAGAACGGGACCTGGGTCTTCTTCGTGGCCGGCGACTGAGCGTGTAACAGCGGCCCTGCCTCGGGCGTTTCCCTCACATGGTGGCCGTGACCGAGCTGTGGTGAGTGAGGGCGAACCTGTGGCCGCGTTTAGACGAATTCTTCCAACCTCTCACCGGCCCGGCATCGCCTCGTGGTGCGCTTCGCCCTGACCGACGGCACGGGGGCGCGCGTGGTATGGAGGGGCCTTTTCCCGGCGTACCTGGGCGGGCTGGCGCTTTCCTCGGTGGGCCACTTCCTGTAGGCTTTCCGGCCCAGGGCGCCCTTCCCTACATCCTTACGCAGGCGGAGCGCCCTGACGGGTCCGGGACGCCGACGACGCCGGGACGCGGAGATACCGAAATTTCGAGCCTCTCCATCGCGGTGAGCGGGGGAGCGGAGGTCGGCTCGCGAAGGGAAGGAGCATCCCACATGGCCACATCCTCGTTCGACACATCCTCGTTCGACACATCGGGGGACGCTG
>DASQTB010000043.1:0-15010 GCA_035642095.1 Actinomycetota bacterium
ACGTCGGGGCCCACGGTGTCGAGGACCACGGTCCCCGTCGCCGTCTCAACCTGGCGCCCGTCCAGGGCCGCCAGCACGCCGGAGAGGGATCCCGTCGTCTCCGGGTCGACGTCGATCACGCCCCGGTCGAACGCCTCCCCCTCGGTGAGGGACGCGCTCTCTCGGACCGCCTGGTCGGCGAAGGCCACGTCGCGGCCCCGCTGCTCGGCCAGCGACCGGAGCAGGGCCGCGGCGTCCTCGACGATCTTCTTCTCCACCGTCTCGTTGCCCAGGTCGACCGGATGGGCCGCTCCGAGGTTCGTGCCCGGTGCCATCGCCGCCACGTGGGACGCGTAGACCAGGAACACGCCGGCGGACGCGGCTCGGGCTCCCGCCGGCCCGACCCAGACCGCCACGGGGACCGGCGAGCGGACGATCCGCCGGACCATGTCTCGCATCGAGACGTCGAGGCCGCCGGGGGTGTCCAGCTGGACCACGACGAGATCCGCGCCCTCCTCGGACGCCGCGTCGATGCGTGACTCCAGGTACGCGGCCAGGGTCGGATCGATCACGCCCTGGAGGTCCACCACCTCCACCATGGGGCCGTCTCCCTGGGCCGGGGCGTGGTGGCTCGTGCCGAGGATGAGCGCCGCGGCCGCGAGGCAGCCCAGCGCCAGTCTTCTCACCGCGATGCCGATTATCCTTTCTCCGATCCGATCATGCCCGATCCCCGCCACCCGTCACGCTCAAGCGTGGTCGCGGAGAGGGAACAGGCCCTCTCCGAGGCGCTCCTGAGGGCGTTCCTCCTCATCGTGGTGATGGGGTTCGGAGCCGTGCTGTTCGCCCTGGCCCTCCTGGCGCCCTCCGCGGCCGCGGGGCGGGCGGTGCAGGCGTTCGCCGACGAGTTCAGCAAGATCGGGGCCGACGTCGATCTGGCCTTCCCCCGGATTCCCGAGCGCTCCACGATCTATGCGAAGGACGGCTCGGTCCTGGCCACGCTGTACCTGGACGAGAACCGGGAGATCGTCCGCCTGGGACGAGTGGGCGATGTCGCCCGAGACGCCGTCCTGGCCATCGAGGACGCCCGCTTTTACGAGCATCCGGGGCTCGATTTCCAGGGGATCGTCCGGGCGCTGGTGTCGAACGTCCGGGCGGGCCGGATCGAGCAGGGCGCCTCGACGATCACGCAGCAGCTAGCCCGGAACGTGTTCGCCACGATCGGGACCGAGGAGACGCTGGCCCGGAAGATCCACGAGGCCCGGGTGGCCATGCGCCTGGAGACGATCTACTCGAAGGAGGAGATCCTGGAGCTCTACCTCAACGAGGTGTACTTCGGGAGGGGCGTCTACGGGATCGGCACGGCCGCCGAGTATTACTTCGGCACCACCCCCCGCCGTCTGACCCTGCCCCAGGCGGCCATGCTGGCCGGTCTGATCTCCTCGCCGGAGACCTACTCCCCGGTCAACGACAAGCCCGCGGCCGTAACACGGCGCAACGTCGTCATCGACCGGATGGCGGAGCTGAGGATGATCACCGCCGCCGAGGCGGCGGAGGCCAAGGTGGTCCCCCTCGGCCTCGACATCACGGAGGTCGGCAACCAGGCCGCCCGGTTCCCCTTCTTCGTCGAGTACCTCAAGCACCAGATCCTGGACGACCGTCGGTTCGGAAAAACCAAGCGGGCCCGGATCAAGACGCTGTTCCAGGGCGGGCTCCGGATCTACACCACCCTCGAACCCGGTCTCCAACGGGCCGGCGAGCGCATCGCCCGATCGCGGTTCCCCACCCGGTCCGGCCCCCAAACGGCCATGGCGGCCGTGGACGCCCGGACGGGGGCGGTGAAGGCCCTCGTGGCCAGCACCGAGTTCGACCGCTCCCAGGTCAACCTGGCCACCGGGCAGGGAGGAACCGGCCGGCAGTCAGGCTCGGCGTTCAAGCCGTTCACGCTGGTGGCCGCGTTCGAGGAAGGGATCCCCCTGGGCCAGGTGTACAGGGCTTCGTCCGGGCAATGGGTGGACTGCGGTGACTACGGGGGGCGGTACCAGGTGTTCAACGCCGGCGACGGCGGCGGGTCCGGATACGTCGATCTCTCCACCGCCACCCAGAACTCGATCAACGCGGTGTTCGTCCAGCTGGCCATCGATGCGGGTCCCCCGAACATCGTCGAGGCGGCTCACCGGATGGGGATCGATAGCCACCTCGACCCGTACTGCACCGTGACTCTCGGGGTGGAGGAGGTCACGCCGCTGGAGATGGCCAACGCGTTCGGAACGCTGGCCAACCACGGGGTCCACTGCGAGCCGTTCGCCATCACCAGGGTCGTGGGCCGGGGAGGCCGGGTCCTCCAGAAGCAGCGGCACGGTCGGTGCCGACAGGTGGTGAGCCGCGAGATCGCCGACGACGTGGCCGGGCTCCTCCGTCTGGTCGTCCAGAGCGGGACCGGCACGGCCGCCAACCTTGGCCGGTGGCCGGTGTTCGGCAAGACCGGGACGACCAACGACTCCGCCGACGTCTGGTTCTCGGGGTGTACCGCCCAGATCTGCGCGGCCACGTGGGTGGGCCATCCGGAAGCTCGGGTTCCGATGCCCGGCGCCTATGGGGGAACCGTCGCCGCTCCCGTCTGGCACGACTTCATGCTCGTGGCCATGCGGGGCCTCCCGGCCGAGGCGCTTCCCGCCGTCCCCGCTCCGGAGACGGCTCGGGTTCCGAACGTCGTCGGGCTGGATCAGGCCGAGGCCGTGCGGGTCCTGGTCGATTCCCACTTCACCCCGCTCGTCCAGTCCGCTCCCTCGGCCCGACCGGCGGGCGTGGTGGTCGGCCAGTCCCCGGCGGGGGGCTCGACCGCGGTCTCGGGGAGCCAGGTCGCCATCCAGGTCTCGACCGGGAGGCCACCCGCCGCCGGCGTGCCGAACGTCGTGGGGCTGGCCCAGGGAAACGCGATCTCGCAGCTCCAGGCGGCCGGGTTCCAGATCCAGGTGACGTTCCAACCGACGGAGGAGAAGAAGCTCGACGGACGGGTCGCCGCTCAGGCGCCGGGTCCCGGCGGCCGGCTCCCGGTGGGCTCGACCGTCTCCATCGTCGTCTACGACTACCGGAAGGCGAAGGGTGGCCCGCCGGAGACGCCCCCGGGGCAGGACGGCGCTACCCGCCGGCCAGGCGCTCGCGAACCAGGCGGTTGACCTCCCCGCCGTCGACCCGACCCTTGAGCCGCCCCATCACCTGGCCCATGACCTTCCCCATATCGCCGGGGCCAGTCGCCCCGGTCGACGCCACGGCCTCCTCGATGGCGGCCCGGACCTCGTCTTCGGAGAGCTGTTCCGGAACATAGGCCTCCAGGATGGCCCGCTCGGCCCGCTCCCGTTTCGCCAGCTCTGCCCGTCCGGCGCGGTCGTAGGCCTCGGCGGCCTCCTTCCGGCGCTTCATCTCCCGGGTGGCCACCTCGACCAGGTCGTCCTCGGTCAGATCGCGGCCCAGCTCCACCTCGCGATTGCGCACCGACGTGGCCAGGAGGCGAACGGTCTGGAGGCGGGTCCGGTCGCCCGACTTGATGGCCTCCTTGATCTGGGCCGACAGCCGTTCGGCGATCTCTCCCACTACAATCCGCTCCGGATGCTCGCGTGGATCCTGCTCGCCCTCCTCGGCCTCGGTGTCGCCGTGGCCCTCTACGCGGTGTTCGTCGAACGCCGGTGGTACCGGCTGGCCCGGCACCGGCTCGACATCCTACCGGCCGGCGAGAAGCACCTCACGGTCCTGCACCTCTCCGACCTCCACCTGACCGAGAACGATCGTTCGGCGGCGGCGTTCCTGGCCCGGCTGCCGAAGGCCGACCTGACCGTCGTCACGGGGGATGCCGTCGGCCACCCCGATGCCGTCGAGTACGTGGTCCGGGCCCTTCGCCCGGTCCGGGGCCGGGTGGCCTCCCTCTTCGTCCTGGGCTCGAACGACATCTACGCCCCCCGGCCGCTGAACTGGTTCCGGTACTTCCTTCCCCGGCACCGGCGGCGACGGATCGTGGGGCGGCGGGGGCGTCCCGGGGACCTGGTCCGCCTCCTGGAGCGGGACGGGTGGGTGCATCTCAAGAACCGGAAGTACGAGCGCCGGACGAACGGGTTGCGGATGGAGATCGTGGGGCTGGACGACTCCCACATCCATCGCTCGGATCCTCGGGTCGCCCCCCGGACCGAGCCGGCGGCCTTCGGGCTGGCCGTGATCCACTCCCCGGACCCCGCCCCGGAGCTGGCCGCCCTGGGCTACGACCTGGTGGTGGCGGGGCATACGCACGGCGGCCAGGTCCGGCTCCCGTGGATCGGAGCGCTGGTCACGAACTGCACGATCCCCACCAGGCTGGCCCGGGGCCTGTCCCGGATCGGGCCGACGGTGCTCCACGTCTCTCCCGGCCTGGGAACCAGCACGTACGCGCCGTTCCGCCTGTTCTGCCGGCCTGAGGCGACGGTCCTCGAGCTCCGGGCGGGCTCGGACTACTCCGCGGCCAGGATGCGCTCGTAGCAGGCCTCGTAGCCAGCCACCATCGCCTCAGCCGAGAACCGCTCCTCCACCCGTCGCCGGCAGGCCCGCGGATCGATCTCGTCGGTCCGCTTGATGGCGTCCACCGAGGCCTCCGCGTAGTCGTCCACGGGGACGATGAATCCGGTCACGCCGTCCTCGATGACCTCCGGCACGGCGCCGCGGGGCGTGGCGATCACCGGCGTCCCACAGGCCATGGCCTCGGTCTGGACCAGGCCGAAGGGCTCGTCCCAGTCGATCGGGAAGAGCAGGGCTCGGGCCCGGCTCAGCAGGTCGACCTTCTCCTCGTGCGGGATCTCGCTGGCGATCTTCGTTCCTTCAGGAAGCGCCGGCTTCACATCCCGCTCCCAGTGCTCGCGCTCGACGTCGCTGGCCACCTTGGCGGCCATGACCAGCGGCAGACCGGAGATCCGGGCGGCCTCGGCCGCCCGGAGGGGACCCTTGGCCGGATCCACCCGGCCGATGAACAGCAGGAAGTCATCCTTCTGCTCGCGGAAAGGGTACACAGAGGTATCGATGCCGTTGTAGACGACCCCCGCATACCGCAGATCGGGCATGTGGGACCGCTGGTCCTCGCTGATCGCCACGAACCACAGCCTGTCCCCGACGAGCTCGTAGATGCGGCGCATCTGATCGCTGAAGTGCCGGTGCAGGGTGTGAACCACAGGGATGCCGGCACCCATCCCCGCCACCAACCCCGACCAGTACACGTGCTGATGGAGGAGGTCGAAGCGCGACAGGTCGCGATGGACGAAGGCCTGATGCACCGTGTCGTGGAAGATGGAGTTGATCGCCGGCGGTCCCTCGGCCCAATCGAACACGTACTCGAGCCGAGCCTTCGTCCTGGAGTCCCCGGTGCTGAACAGCGTGACGTCGTGACCGCGATCCACCAGCCCGTCCGTGAGGAGGGCCACAACGAGCTCGGTACCTCCATATCCCTTCGGGGGCACGGAAACCCAGGGTGGCGCGACCTGGCCGATTCGCATCCGCTTAGCCGGGTATCCTACCCGCGACCCGGAGTGCCTACGCCGCGATACAACACCGATGCCGTCATCCCCGGCGACGCGGTACAGCGGCTGACAGATCTCGGAACCGCCGACCTCCTGGTCGGCATCCCCTGCTTCGAGAACGCCGACACGATCGGTGGGGTGATTACGGCGGTCGACGCCGGACTGCGGAAGCACTTCCCCGGTCTCCGGGCGGTCGTCTGCGCGTCCGACGGCGGATCGAGCGATGGGACCGTCGAGGCGGCCCTGGCCGGCGGCGTGGGCCGCGATGCCGAACGCCTCCTGGTGCCGCCGGGAACTCAACCCGTGGACAAGGTGGCCTTCCGGTACGGCGGCCCATCCGGAAAGGGCAGCGCCGTGCGGGGCATCCTCGACGTGGCCCGCAGGCTTGAGGTCCGGGCCTGCGCCGTCGTCGACGCCGACCTCCGCAGCATCACGCCGTACTGGATCGATCGCCTCCTGGCTCCGGTGGTCCACCACCGATACGACTTCGCCGCCCCGCTGTACATGCGGCACAAGCACGACGGGACGATCACCAATGCCCTGGCCTATCCGCTGACCACCGCCCTGTACGGGGTCCGGATCCGCCAGCCGATCGGGGGGGAGTTCGCCTTCTCCGGCGACCTGGCCGCCCGGTACGCCAGGGACGACGTGTGGCGGACCGAGGTGGCCCGGTTCGGCATCGACGTGTGGCTCACCACCGTGGCCGTGGTCGAGGGTCACCGCGTCTGCCAGACCAGACTGGGGGCCAAGCTCCATGATCCGAAGGATCCGGGGAGCGACCTGGCCCCGATGTTCCGTCAGGTCGTCGGCACACTCTTCTCCCTGGCTCGGCGGTACGACGACCACTGGCTCACGGTCGAGGGTGCCATCACCCCGCCGACGCTCGGGTTCCCGGCGGAGTTCGCCGCGGAGCCGGTCGAGGTCTCCCGTTCCCGGCTGGCCCGGGGGTTCGCCGAGGGACGTCGACGGCACGCCGGTTCCTGGGACGCCGTCCTCTCCCCGGCCTCGAGAGCCGTCGTCGACGGGATCGACGACGCCGAACCGGTCCTCGGCCTGGAGTCCTGGACCCGCATGATGTACGACTTCCTGGCTGCGGCTCGAGACACCGACGACCTCCGTCCTCTCATCGACGCGATGGTCCCGCTGTACTTCGCTCGGACGGCGACGTTCGTCCGGGACACGGAGGGCGTCACCGACGAGGAGGCGGAGGCCCGGGTCGAGACCGCCGCGGATGTGGCCGTGGCCGCCAAGCCATACCTCCGCGAGCGGTGGGCCGCCACGGTGCCCGCCGCTCGGTAACGGGAACACGCCGGCCGTCCGTTCCATCCAAGCCTCCAACCGAAGGAGGTGCGCGATGCGGAGGACGGTGCACACGTTGGCCGCGGCGGTGGCGATCCTGGCGGTGCCGGCGCCGGCCCTGGCCTGCGGCGGCCTGATCGCCCCGAACGGGGCCGTCGGCCTGGTGAAGACGTCCACGATGGCCGGCTACGTGGATGGGGTGGAGCATTACGTGACCCAGTTCGAGTTCGCCGGCGCGGAGGGGGAATTCGGGTCGATCGTGCCCCTGCCCGATGTCCCCACCAGGGTGGTTCGGGGCGGCGAGTGGACGCTGGAGCGCCTCGCCATCGAGGTCCAGCCTCAGGTCGCGGCCGGCGCGCTGATCGCCCTCGAGGCGGCGGCCCCCCAGCGCAGCGTCGAGGTGCTGGAGGAGAAGCGGATCGGAGCCCTCGATATCACGATCCTTCGAGGCGGCGGCCGGGCCGTCGGACGATGGGCGGAGGACAACGGCTTCTCGTTGACACCCGACGCCCCCGAGGTGCTGGACTTCTACGCCCGGCGGAGCCCCGTGTTCATGGCGGCCAGGTTCGACGCCACCGAGGCCGCGCGCCGCGACCTGGAGACAGGAGAAGGCACGTCGATCCATCTGGCCATCCCCACCGACGACCCCTGGGTCCCCCTCAGGATCCTGGCCCTGGGCCAGTCCGGCGACGCCGTGGTCCGGGCCGACGTCTTCCTCCTCACGGAGCGACGGCCCTCGATGCTTCCCGGCCCAGTCGGCTCGGGGGCCGGCGCCGAGCGGGACGGCCTGCTCCTGCTTCGCGACCAGCCGGCCTCCCCTTTCCTCCTGCGAGACCTGAACGCCGATCGAGGGATGGGGTGGCTGCCGGACGCGGGGATCTGGCTCTCCTACCTCCGGGTTCGCGAGGAAGCGGGAGACCTGACCTATGACCTGGCCCTCGACGTGGCGGGGGGCGAGCCGGCGGTCATCGACGCCGGCCTGGTGCTCCCTCCGCCCAGCCGGGCGGTTCCCTCACCGTGGGTCGCGGTCGCCCTCCTCGCCGGGCTGGCAGCGATCGCCCTCCTGACCGTCCGGGCGAACCGGCGGACGGCGTGATGGGCGGGGCCGGTCGGGCGACGCTCCTGGCGGTCGTCCTCGGGGCGGCCGCCGGGGGCTGCGGCCCGGCCGGTCCCCGGACGGTCGAGCTGACCGTCCGTCACTCCACGTTCGAGCCGGCCGCGGTCGAAGCCGAGCCAGGCGAGACGATCCGGTTCGTGGTTCGCAACCGCGACCCGATCGACCACGAGCTGATCGTCGGCCCGATGCCGGTCCAGCGGCGGCATCAGGTCGGCCGGGATGCCCACCACCACGGGTCGGTCCCGGGGGAGATCTCGGTCCCCCGGGGCACGACCGGCGTCACCACCTACACCGTGGGAGCGGGCCCGGTCCCCTTCGGCTGCCACCTCCCGGGGCACTGGGCCTACGGGATGCGCGGCGTCGTCCGGGTGGGGTGAGGTCGCGTACAATCGGTGAACGCGCCGTTCGGGCGCGACGGGACGTGGCGCAGCTTGGTAGCGCGCAGCGTTCGGGACGCTGAGGTCGCGGGTTCAAATCCCGCCGTCCCGACCGGGATCCGGCTCCTGATGAGCCGGATCCCTCTCATCTGCGATTACACTCCGAGGCCGTGCCCCTCCCCGAGGCCCCCATCGACGCTCGGGCCCGCTTCGGTCACAAGGGGTGTTCCGTCCGCGGGCCCTCGCGCCGGATCGCTACCACCCCACGAAAGCGGTGACCTATCGGCGGATCGTCGTGGGCACCGATGGCTCCGACGCCGCCGACCGCGCCGTGGGCCATGCGGCCTGGCTGAGTCACCGCCTCGGCGCCGATCTCCTCGTCTCGCACGCGTACGGCGGTGGCCACGACCCCGCCGAGGGCCGTCGCCTGGGAGCCAGCGTGCTTCGGGACGCCTGCGCACGGATCGGGGAGGCACCGGTTCCCACTTCTCACCTTCGGCGGGGGGACGCCGCCGAGGTGCTCGTGTCGGTGGCCCGTGAGGAGAACGCTGATCTCATCGTCGTGGGGAACCGCGGACTGGGCAACCGCCGCGTGCTGATGGGAACGGTCCCGGCCAGGGTAGCGGGGACGACGCCGTGCGACGTGCTGGTGGCCCACACCAGCGATCCCCGGGAGCCGGGCGTGGCCCGGGTGGTGATCGGCTCCGACGGCTCGGCCACGGCTCAGCGGGCCGAGGCCGTGGCCGTCGCCCTGGCCGATGCCCTCGGTGCCGAGCGCGAGACGGTTCGGGTGACGGGCGAGGAGGCGGCCGGCGGACTGGTGCGGCTGGCCGAGGCGCGAGCAGCCGACGTGATCGCGGTGGGAAACAAGGGACTGGTCGGAGCCCGCCGCTTCCTAACCAGCGTGCCGAGCCGGGTGGCCCGGCAAGCGGGTTGTCACGTCCTCCTGGTCAAGACGACCTAGGGATCTCCCGGGCCAGTTCGACCACGTGCCCGTCCGGGTCCTCGATGTGCACGGTCCGATGGCCCCACGGCCGATCGAGCGGGCCCGACAGGATCCGGACTCCGGCGGACCGGAGACGATCGGCCTCCGCATCGACGTCCTCCACCAGGAACAGGAGCTCCGCCCCGGATCCCTCGCTCGACCGACCGAGCAGGTCCGGGGCGGCCTCCCGCAGGTAGAACCCCAGCCGACAGTTCTCCAGGACCAGCTCGGCATAGGTTTCGCTTCGGCGCGCCCCGACCACCCCGAGCAGCAGTCGGTAGAAGGACAGTGAACGTTCGAGGTCGTCGACGTAGAGGATCACGTAGTCCAGCGAGGCCACACCGGAACCGTACGGGACCGCCGGGAGGAACGGCTACCCTGAGGCCCGTGGCCCGACGAGTGATGTCGACCGCTCCCGGGACTCGGCCGGAGGCTTTCGGGATCGCGGAGTGGGGGCTCCTGGCCTCGGTGGCGCTGATGTGGGGCTCCTCGTTCCTGTGGATCGCCATCGGCCTGGAGGCCTTCCGGCCGGCGTTGATCACGCTCGTTCGGATCGCGCTGGGAGCGGCGGCCCTCTTCCTGGTCCGGCGGAGCCGGACACCGGTGGCCCGGGAGGACTGGCCCCGGATCGTCCTCCTGGCCCTGGTGTGGACGGCGATCCCCCTCCTCCTGTTCCCGATCGCCCAGGACCTCGGGGTCTCCTCCTCGGCCGCCGGCATGATCAACGGCGCCGTTCCGCTGTTCGCAGCGGTCTTCGCCACCATCCTCCTTCGTCGCCCGCCCGGAGCCGTGCAGATCGTCGGGCTGCTGGTCGGGTTCGCCGGGGTCGGACTGATCAGCGTGGCGTCGGCCACCGGCGCCTCCGGCAGCGCCGTGGGAACCGTCCTGGCCCTGGCCGCCACGGTCCTGTACGGCATCGCCGCCAACATCGCCGTCCCGCTTCAGCAGCGGTACGGCGCGATCCCGGTCATCTTCCGTTCACTCCTGGTGGCCCTGATCGTCGTCCTCCCCTTCGGCGTGGCGGCCATACCCGGTTCCCGGTGGGCGTGGCCGGGCGCCCTGGCCATGATCGTGCTGGGCATCTTCGGCACCGGGCTGGCCTACATCGCCAGCTCGACGCTCCTCGGCCGGGCCGGATCGACTCGAGGCGCCGTGCAGATCTACTTCATCCCCGTGGTGGCCCTGGCCCTCGGGGTGACGTTCCGCGGCGAGACCGTGGGACCGCTGGCACTCGTGGGGATCGGCCTGGTCTTGATCGGGGCCTGGCTGACCAGTCGGCGCGAGCGACGCGTTGACGCTTCGGCGCCGGGTCCGGTACAACGTCCCGAACCGTGAGCAGAGCCCTCCTCTTGCCGATCCTGGTCGCCCTCGTCTTGGTGCCGTCGAACGCCCGGGCTGCCCTGGAGTGCCTGGGGGTGGCGCCCACCATCCGGGGCACGAAGGGAGCCGACGTCCTCATGGGGACCGAGGGGGATGACGTCATCGTGGCCCGGGAGGGCAGCGATCGGGTGAACGCCCTGGGAGGAAACGACGTGGTCTGCGGCGATGCCGGCAAGGACGTGTTGGACGGCGGATCGGGAGACGACACGCTCGGCGGTGGGACGCAGGCCGATACCTTCGTGTGCAACGTGGGCAACGATTGGGTCTCCTACGCCGAACGCACCGGTCCGGTGATCGCGGAGATCGATCGGGACACCGGCGACGATGGCGACCCCACGATGAGGGGCGGCCGGGGCGAGGGCGACACGATCAAGATCTCGTGCGAGAACGTGATCGGCGGACGGGGAACCGACTCCATGGTCGGCACCGACGGCCCTAACGCCTTTCGCGGCGGCGCCGGCCTGGACACGTTCGACGGGCGCGGTGGGGCCGACGTGGCGAACGGCGGCGGAGGCCAGGACTTCCTCCGGGGCGAGGGCGGAAACGATCGGCTCTTGGGGGCCGGGGGGAAGGACGACACCCTCCTCGGAGGTCCCGGCCGGGACCTCCTGATCGGGGGAGGGGGGATCCGGGATCAGGCCGACGGCCAGGGTGGCACCGATGCCTGCGACGCGGAGACCGAGGAGTCCTGCGAGCAGGACCCGCCTCAGGCCTGAGGACCGAGCGGCCTCACCAGCGCTTCCGCGATCTGCACCGCGTTGAGGGCGGCGCCCTTCCGGAGGTTGTCGCCCACCGCGAACAGCTGGAGGGCATCGAGCCGGTCACCGGCTCGCCGGACCCGTCCCACCAGGACCTCATCGCCGCCGGCGGCATCGAGGGGTGTGGGGAAGAGGTCGGAGCTCGGGTCGTCCATCACCGCCACGCCCGGGAAGTCGGCCATGGCCAATCGGGCCTCCCCCGGTGAGATCTGCCGTTCGAACTCCGCCAGGAGAGAGACGGAGTGGCCCACCACGACCGGGACCCGGACGACCGTGGCGGCCACGTCCAGGTTGGCCAGGCCGAGGATCTTCCGGCTCTCATCGACCAGCTTCCGCTCCTCGGAGGTCATGCCGTCCCCCTCGAAGGTCCCGCCTCGAGGGATGACGTTGTAGGCGATGGTTCGACCGAACATGTCGCCGGAGGGAAGGGCCTCCCGGTCCGGGCGGGTCAGCTCCTCTTCCTCGCCCCGGAGCTTCTCCACCTGCTCGAGGAGCTCCCGCACGCCTCGCTGCCCCGCTCCGGAGACCGACTGATAGGACGAGATCACCATTCGACGGAGGCCGGCCGCCCGGTGGAGCGGTGCCACGGCCATCAGGGCGGTGATCGCCGTGCAGTTCGGAACGGACACGATCCCCCGGTGGGAGGCCAGCGCCTGAGGGTTGATCTCCGGTACGACCAGGGGCACGTCCGCTTCCATCCGGAAGGCGGAGGAGTTGTCGACCACGATCGCCCCGGCGGAGACGGCCCGGGGAGCCCACTCCTTCGAGGTGGAGGCTCCCGCCGAGAACAGCGCCACCTCGACGCCCTCGAAGGCCTCGTCCGACACCGGGCGGACCGTCACCTCGCCGCGGAAGGGGATACGGACGCCGTCGGAGCGAGGCGACGCCAGGGCCATGACCTCGTCGGCGGGAGACGACCGCTGCTCCAAGATCCGAAGCATCTCCCTGCCGACCACGCCCGTCGCTCCCACCACCGCCAGCTTCATGTGACCCATCCTAGCGGCCGGGTGGCGGTCGACCCGCTACTTCCAGGTCCAGGTGGAGAGGAGCTCCTCGAACCCCGCCCGGGCCTCTGCATAGGCGGTCTCGGTGGCGGCGAGCGTGATCCGCCAGGCCCCGTCCTCGCGAACGATGACCACCTCGCGGATCCGCAGGTCCTCCTCGCCGCTCTCCGCCGGGAGGCTGACCTCCCAGGCCAGGGCCTCCTCGCCGCCGAGCGGCACCGCCTCGACCCGGCTGGGGTCGAGACCTTGGGTCTCCTGGCCGGTCCGGAACTGCTGGGCGTATTGCTGGGTCTGGGTGGCCGGGTCGACGATCTCCCGAACCCGGACCCAGGTGATGGCGTCGTCCTGGCGAGCGGAGAACTCGTCGAGGTTCTCCTGCCCGGTGACCTGGCTGCCGCCCCGCCATCCCTCGGGTATCTCGGCACAGTACCCGAAGAGCACGCTGGAGAACTTGCCCTCGCACGGGTTGGGGCGAGTGCTGAACCAGATCCCCGACACGAGGATGGCCGCACCCGCGACCACCAGCGCGATCACCACCGGCACGGCGCTCCGGCTCCTCGGCGGGGGCATGTCGATGTCGCCGGCGCCCTGGTCCCGTTGCTGGCTGCGCATCGGCTGATGGATCGGATCCAGGGCCCGCCCGCAGACCTTGCAGAACGCCGCGTCCTCGGCGTTCTCGTTGCGACAGCTGGGACAGACGAGCATCGCTCAGTGCTCCCTGACCACGGCCTGATCCGACAGCGCGAACCGATCGTGGAGCGCTCGGACCGCCCGCTCGACATCCGCGGCACGGATCACGCACGTGATGCGGATCGAGGACGTGGAGATCATCTCGATGTTGATACCCGCTTCCGCCAGGGCCGCGAACATGTCCGCCTGCACCCCGGGGTGGGTCTTCATGCCCGCTCCGACCAGGGACACCTTGGCGATGTCGTCGTCGGCCGAGTACCGGGCCCCACCGACCTCGGCGGCCACTCGGTCCATCACGGTCCGGGCGTGGGCCAGGTCGTCGCGGGGGACCGTGAACGAGACGTCCGTGCGCCCCTCTCGGGACACGTTCTGGACGATCGTATCGACGGCGATCCCCTCATCGGCCACCGCCCTGAAGATGGCCGCGGCGATCCCCGGGCGGTCGGGAACGTCCTCCACGGTGATCTTGGCCTCGGACGTGTCGTGGACCACCCCCGAGATGATGGCCTGCTCCATCCGCTCGTCTTCCTCTCGGATCCACGTCCCGTCCTCGTCGGAGAAGGAGGACCGGACGTGCAGCATCACGCCGCTCCCCCGAGCGTACTCCACGGCCCGGAGCTGGAGCACGTGAGCCCCAGCCGCCGCCATCTCCAACATCTCCTCGTAGGAGACCGCGTGCAGCTTCCGGGCCACAGGGATCAGCCGGGGGTCGGCCGTGAACACGCCGGCCACGTCCGTATAGATCTCGCAGGCCTCCGCCCCGAGGGACGCGGCCAGGGCCACGGCGGTGGTGTCGGAGCCGCCCCGGCCGAGGGTGGTCACGTCGTACGCCGTCGACACCCCCTGGAAGCCGGCCACGATCACCACCGCTCCCCTATCCAGGGCTTCCCGGATCCGGCCCGGCCTGATGTCGATGATCCGGGCCCGGCCGTGGCGGGTGTCGGTGATGATCCCGGCCTGGGAACCGGTGTAGGAGGCCGCCGGGAAGCCCGCCGCGTTGACCGAGATGGCCAGGAGGGACATGGCGATCCGCTCTCCGGCCGTGAGGAGAAGGTCCAGCTCCCGCGCGTTGGGCATCGGGGTGAGCTGGTGGGCCATGGCCAGGAGCTCGTCGGTGCCGTGGCCCATGGCGCTCACCACCACGACGACATCGTTCCCGGCCCGCCGGGCCTCGATGATCCGATCGGAGACGGCGCGGATCCGGTCGATGTCGGCGACGGACGTGCCGCCGTACTTCTGGACGATGACCGACATCGCTACATCTCCCGGCGGCCTTCCAGGGCCTGACCCAGGGTGACCTCGTCGGCGTACTCGAGGTCGCCGCCGACCGGGAGCCCGCTGGCCAGTCGGGTCACCCGCACCCCGAGCGGCTTGAGCAGTCCGGCCACGTACATCGCCGTGGCGTTCCCCTCCAAGTTCGGGTTCGTGGCCAGGATCACCTCGCCCACGCCGTTGCGGCCCACCCGGTCGAGGAGCTCCTGGACCCGGAGGTCGTCGGGACCGATCCCCTGCATCGGGGAGATGGCACCGCCCAGGACGTGGTAGCGCCCCTTGATGGCCCCGGTGCGCTCCAGGGCCGACACGTCCTTGGGCTCCTCGACCACGCAGACCACGGCGGCGTCGCGGGTCGGGTCCGCGCAGAACCGGCACAGCTCCCCCTCGGAGACCCCGAAACACTCTCGACAGAACCGAACCCGCTCCTTGGCCCGGACGATGGACTCGGCAAGCCGTTTGGCGTCTTCGGAGCGAGCCTTGACGATGTGGAAGGCCAGCCGCTGAGCGGACTTGGGACCGATCCCGGGGAGGCGGTTCAGCTCGTCGACGAGGTCCTGGATCGGCCCCTCGTACACCTAGTCCTCCTCGACGAGCTCCGCGCCGAACTGCGCTCGA
>DASQTB010000044.1:0-6136 GCA_035642095.1 Actinomycetota bacterium
CGGGCCCCAGCACGGGGTCGACGTGGGTGTCGCGCGGGTGGCGCCCGGCGTGGCCATGGCTCTCACGGCCGATCCGGTATTCGTCGTGCCGGCGTACGGGTGGGAACGGGCCGCGTGGTTCGCCGTCCACATCCTCGCTTCGGACGCCGCGACGAGCGGCCTTCCCCTCCGATGGATGACAGTCGACCTGAACCTGCCCCTGGACCTCTCGGACGAGGATCTGGAGACCCTCTGGAACGCCTACGCCAAGGCGTGCGAGGATCTCGGCATCGCCATCGTCACCGGCCACACCGGCCGCTACGAGGGCTGCAACTGGCCGATGGTCGGAGGGGCCACCTGCCTCGCCCTCGGTCGCGAGGACGCCTATGTCACGCCGCCGATGGCTCGCCCCGGTGATCGGGTTGTGGTCACCAAGGGCCCGGCCATCGAGACCACGGCCCTGTTCGCGGCAACCTTCCCCGACCGGATGAAGCGCGAACTCGGCGAGGAGACGTGGGCGGCGGCGGACGCGCTCTTCGAGCAGATGACCGTGGTCCCCGAGGCCAGGGTGGCTGCCGCGTACGGGCTGCGTGAGCGGGGAGTGACCGCGATGCACGACGCCACCGAAGGGGGAGTGATCGGCGGACTGGCCGAGGTGGGGGCCGCGTCGAAGCTGGGCATGCGGATCCAGTTCGAATCCATCCCGATCAGGGCCGAGGTCCGGGCAGTGTCGGACCACGTGGGCATCGACCCGTACATCTCGATCTCCGAGGGAACCCTGATCGCCACGGTCCGCCCCGATCACGCCCGGGGGTTCCTGGCCGGTCTTCGGGAGGAGAGCATCGAGGCTGCGGACGTGGGTGAGGTCACGGAAGCGGAACGAGGGACGGTCCTCGTCGTCGACGGGGAGGAACGGCCACTCGAACACCCGGGTCTCGACCCGTTCTGGGAGGCCTTCGGCCGCTGGGCGACGGAAGCGGCCCAGGAGATCTAGGCTGTCCTCTCCCCGAGATGTGGCGACACATCCTGCCTACCGTGACCACATGTTCACCTTGCCAAGGACCTGCTCTGGGGTCCGGCCGTTGGTCCACCGTCCGGTGTGGGCCCTGTCGGTGTTGTAGTACCTGAGGTAGCGGTCCAGGTCCAGCCGGAGCCCGGTGTACTTGGGGATCAGGTACCGGGCGAAGGCCGGCTTCCAGCACTCCTCCAGGATCGTGCCCTGGACCCGTTCCACGCAGCCGTTGGACTGGGCCGTCCTGCTCGGATGAAGATGTGCCGGGCCCCCAGGCGAGCCAGCGCTTCCTCGAACTCCCCCGAGCGGAACACGGAGGCGTTGTCGCTCATCACCGCCTCCAGCTGCCAACCGCGAGCGGCCAGATCCTTGGCCACCACCCGGGCCAGGTGGGAGGCCCACCGGGCGGAGGGGTTGCGGGGGGTGACGTGGAGCTCCGGCCACGTGTAGGCGGAGGCCACGTCGATGGCGGTGTACTGCCACACCGTTCCCCTGGTCCCTGTGAGCCTGCCCACGCAAAGCAGTCCATCTGGACCAGCTGACCAGGGCGTTAGATCGGGCTCTCGGGGTCCTCCGGCCGCATCCGCTCCGGGGGTGAAGATCACGACCCCACTTCTCGAATGGATCACGGACGGATCCCTTCCCTCTCGATTCAATCGGGAGGGGCCGTCTCATGCAGGAACCCCAGATCCGGGTCCAACCCGAGGAGGTAGCGCCACGCCTCGTCGCCCTACGTGGACGCCCGGCTTCCGGACGGCTCGTGGTTCAATGCGGCCGCTCTGACCTGGGGCTGTCATCCGGGGGGCCCTTCTCGCGCAGTTCTCGCGGCTACCCAGAGGCCAGGTGCTCCGGCCTTTCGATCGCCTCCGGCGCAGGAGGAATGACATCGAATACTCCGACGGCGATTCGGGCGTCGATGCCGACGAGGTTGACGAGGCGTTGGAGCGAGCGACCAAGATCGTGAACTACGCCGAGGAGGTCATCGAGCGCCTTCCCGTCTTCTAGCGATGACGCGACGGTGACGCGACCCGGTTCCGTGACGCGCTTTCAACGTCGCGAAACGCCGCTAAACGTCGCGTAGCGTCTGATGTCGTCACGCCCCCGACTTGCAGCGTCCCAGCCATGAACACGTTTCCGCTGGTGGGGCGTGAGGGATTCGAACCCCCGGCACATGGGTTAAAAGCCCACTGCTCTGACCAGGCTGAGCTAACGCCCCTCCCAGGATTGTAGACGGGCGGCTAGGGACGTTTCGGCCGGCGGCCGTAGGCGTTGGTGATCGGGAGTCTGCGGTCCCGTCCGAAGGCCTTCGGCGTGATCTTGACGCCGGGCGGAGCCTGGCGTCGCTTGTATTCCGCCCGGTCGATCAGGGCGATCACCGACTCGACCAGCTCGGGATCGGCCCCCGCCTCCACGAGCTCCTCGGCCGACCGGTCCTCCTCCACATAGTCCTCGATGATCGGGTCGAGGACCTCGTACGGGGGTAGGGAATCCGTGTCCCTCTGTCCCGCTCGCAGCTCGGCCGATGGTGGCTTCTCCAGGACCCGATCGGGGATCGGCGGCGGGTCGGTCCGGCCGTTCCGCCACCGGGCCAGCTCGTACACCAGCGTCTTGGGAACATCCTTGATCGGAGCGAAGCCTCCGGCCAGGTCGCCGTACAGCGTCGAGTACCCGACCGCCATCTCGCTCTTGTTGCCCGTGGCCAGGACCATGCCGCCGAACTTGTTCGACAACGCCATGAGGAGGTTGCCCCGGATCCGGGCCTGGAGGTTCTCCTCGGCCAGGCCCGGTTCCGTGCCCCGGAACGCGTCGTCGAGGGCGTCGAGATACGACCGGAACACGCCGTCGATGCGGATCTGGTCCAGGCGGACCCCGAGGCGGCGGGCCACGGCCAGAGCGTCCTGGACGCTCTCCGGTGAGGAGTACGGCGAGGGCATGGCCAGGGCCCGGACCGCCTCCGGCCCCAGGGCGTCGGCGGCCAGGGTGGCCACCACCGAGGAGTCGATGCCGCCCGACAGCCCCACCACGACCTCCCGGAAGCCGTTCTTCCGGACGTAGTCGCCCAGGCCGAGGATCACGGCCCGATACACCTCCTCGGTCCCGGTCGGCCAGGGTTTACGGTCAGGGTCGGGGAGGGGTGGCTTGTCGTCGGTCCCCCCGCCCGGGACGTCCACCACCAGGAGGTCTTCCTCGAACGCGGCCGCGTGCCACGCCTCCTCGCCGGAGGGGGAGACCACGATCGAGCCTCCGTCGAAGACCAGCTCGTCCTGGCCGCCGACGCAGTTCACGTACACCATCCACGCCCCCGTCTCCCGGGCCCGGGCGGCGCACACCTCGAGCCGCTGGTGGGTCTTCCGCCGGTGGTACGGAGAGCCGTTGATGTTGGGCAGGACCTGGACCCGGCCGGCGTACTCGTCGAACGGTGGCCCGGGCCTCCACGCGTCCTCGCACACGGAGATCCCCAGGGTCGAGTCGGCCACGCGAACCGCGCAGCCGGCCTCACCCGGGACGAAGTACCGCTGCTCGTCGAACACGCCGTAGTTGGGGAGCTTGTGCTTGTGGTAACGGGCCTCCACCAGGCCCCCCCGGATCAGGGCCGCCCCGTTGTGCAGCCCCCGATCGGTCCGATCCACGAACCCGACCAAGACCGCGCAGCTCCCGGCGGTCCTCCCGGCGAGCTCGCCCAGGGCCGCGAGGTTCGCCTCGACGAAGGCCGGCCGAAACACGAGGTCCTCCGGCGGATACCCGGTCACGGCGAGCTCCGGGAAGCAGATCAGGTCGGCCCCGTGGCCGGCGGCCTCCTTCGTCCAAGACACCATCTTCTCGACGTTGCCGTCGAGGTCTCCCACCGTCACGTTGACCTGGCCCAACGCGATGCGCACGAGGACAGGGTAGCGACCTACAGGCCGGCCAGCCGCCTCAGCCCGTCGATGTTCACCAGGACGTAGCGTCGCCCGTCCCGGGAGACCAGCGCCCGACGCTGGAACTCCGACAGGATCCTGGTGACGTTCTCCCGGCTTCCCCCGGCCAGAGCGGCGAGGTCCGCATGGGTCACCACGGAGGGGAGCACCGCGCCGTCGGAGGGCAGCTCGTCCAGGCTCGGGCTCACCAGCCCCAGGAGCCGCTTGGCCACCCGACCTTTGAGGTCGAGGAACAGGAGATCCTCCACCAGGGCCTCGTGCTCGGCGATCTGGCGGGCCAGGGCGGCGAGCAGGGCCCGGCTGGCCGGAGGGTGGTCTTCCAGGAACCCGACGAACGCCGGCCCGGGGATCACGGCCAGGGTCGTGTGGTCGACCGCCACGGCGGTGGCCGTGCGGCGCATGTTTCCCAGGACGCCGAGCTCGCCGAAGAACTGGGGCGGTTCGAGGGTGGTGTGGAGCTGTCGGTGACCGGTCACCGAGGTGGAGCTGATCTCTACCCGGCCCCTCCACAGGAAAAACACGTCGGGGGCCTCGTCGTCCTGGTGGAACAGGTAGGTGCCGCGGCGGTAGTCGCGGATGTGGCTCGCGTGGGCGAGCTCCTCCACCGCCTGACCGGGCGTCTCGGCGAGGAGGGGGGCGCCGCGCATCGACCGAACCAGATCGGACCGAGCGGCGACCCCTGCGGCCACGTGGCGAAGCGTAGCCGACGGCTCTCCAAGGTGGGAAACGCGAACGGGCCCGGTTACCGGGCCCGTTCGACAAATCTCGGGTTTGAGCCGAGCTAGCGCTTCCTCCGGCTCTTCCTACGCGACCTCCGCTTGGTCACCCGCGTCGCCGCGCTCTTGGACGAGGATGAAGAGCTGCCCTGCTGCTTTGGGGAGATCTTCTTCTCCGCCATCCCGTTCACCCCCTTTGGTCCCGGCCCTATCGCTTCACGGAGTCTCGTCCTCGGGGGGCGTCGGGTCTGTGTCACCGGTCACAGGGTTCCCCGTGACGTTCATCACGGCGAACCCGGTGACGGCCGTCACACTTCAGGCCTCCTCGGCCCTGGCCGCCCGGGGCCCGAGCGACACGGCGACCGATCGCTCCTCGTCGCCCCGAACCACGGCCAGATGGAGTGTCCCGCCGGGCCCGGCGGCGTCCAGGGCCTCGAACAGTTCGTCGGCGGAGGTGACCTCCCGGTCGCCCGCCCGGACGATGAGGTCGCCCCGGCGAAGATCGGCCGCCGCCGCCGGGCTGTCCTCGGCCACGCCGCGGATCAGAAGCCCATCCCGCTCCTCGAGCCCGACCGCCCGACGCATCCGGCGGGCCACCCACGGAGGCGCGACGGCCACGCCCAACCGGGGAGCCGCCGAGGACTCGCCTCGGCTCAGGCCGTCGATCCGGTCGCGAAGGGTGGCGTCCGCCGGGATGGCCAGGTAGAAGCCCTGGCCGGCTCGGTTCGTGTTCAGGCCCACGACCCGCCCCTCGGCGTCCACGATGGGGCCTCCGGAGGAACCGCGGGCCAGGGGGGCGGTGTGCTCGATGCTTCCGGCGATCCTGCGGCCGCGGGGACCTCTGAACGATCGTTCCACTCCCGACACGAACCCATGGGTGACCCGGAGTCCGCGGCCACCGGGGTTCGCCAGGGCGAACACGAGCCCGCCGAGGTTCGCCCCGCCGTCGTCGGCCCAGGACACGGCGGGCACATCCCCCGTGTCGACCGAGATGACGGCCAGGTCGGCGTCCTCATCGGTCCCCACCACGGTGCCCTCCGCAGTACGGCCGTCCTCGAACGACACGGCCACATCGGTGCTCCTTGTGTTGTGGGCGTTCGTCAGGACCTTGCCACCCGCGAGGACCACACCGGATCCTCTGCCCCACCGGGCTCCCACCCCGACCACCGACGGCCCGACCCGCTCGGCCACGGAGCGGATGGCCTGCTCCAGCTCCTCGAGGAGCGCCATGCTGCCTCCTTCCCTGCTCGCACGTGGTAACTTGTTACTAGCAAAATACTATGGACCAACGGATACGACAAGGGACCGCCTTCGTGTCACCGGCCCTCCGGGACGCGGTCGGCCGGATCGGCGATCGCTGGAGCCTGCTTCTGGTTCAGGCGCTGCTGGAAGGACCCAGGCGATGGCGCGACCTCCACGACGCGATCCCCGGCATCGCTCCCAACGTGCTGGCCGACCGGCTCCGTCGGTTGGAGCGCGAGGGCGTCGTGGCCACGGCTCCGTACTCGACC
>DASQTB010000045.1:0-3439 GCA_035642095.1 Actinomycetota bacterium
GTGGCGGGACCTTCCCCGGCGACAACGTCTGGAGCGGATGGCGATCGAACGTCACCGTCACCGGCCGAAGGCCTTCCGCTCGAGCAACGTCGACCGTCCGACCGATCACGGCCTGATGCCCCCGGTGAACCCCGTCGAAGAACCCGATCGTCACCGCCGAGGAGCCTTCGATCGGAAGCGCCGAGGTCCCCTGGACGAAATCCATCTCCGGTGAGCGTATCGGACGTCGCCGTCAGGAGGGCATGACGACCTCGGGACAGGCCTTAGCCCCGCAGTCACGATAGACGCCGACCAGGCGGCCGGCCGGATCGAACGCGGCGTGGAAGCCCGGACCGGCCGGCGGACCGAGAGGGCGGCCGTGCCGCGCGGCGACCGCCTCCTCATGGTCCAGCTCCAAGCGCGGTAGGTGAGCCACGGCGCGCTCGATCGGGAGGAGCACCCCAGATTCCGGCGGCCCCGCGTCGGCCAGGTGGAAGGGGCCGATCCGGCTGCGGATCAGCCGGGTGAGGTGGGCCCCGCAGCCGAGCCGGCGCCCGACATCGGCGACCAGCGAGCGGACGTACGTTCCTCCGGAGCACACCACTCGGAAGCTCACGGTCTGCCCATCGAACGATTCGAGATCGAACGCGTCGATCCGCACCGTTCTCGACGGCGCGACGACCGCCTCGCCCGACCGGGCGGCTCGATGCAGCGGGCGGCCACCGACCTTGACCGCCGAGTACGCGGGAGCGCGCTGCTCGATCTCGCCGATCAGCCCGGACATCGCCTGCCGAACGTCGGCCTCGCTGGACGACACGGGCGACGTCCGGACGACGTCGCCGTCGGCATCGAGCGTGTCGGTCTCCACGCCGAGCCTGGCGGCGCCCTCGTACTCCTTGTCGAGGTCGCCCAGGAACCGAAGGAGCCGGGTGGCCCGCCCGACGCCCATCACCAGGAGGCCGGTGGCCAACGGGTCGAGCGTCCCGGCGTGGCCGACCTTCCGGATGCCGAGAGACCTCCGAACGGCATCGACCGCGTCGTGCGAGGTGATGCCCTGCGGCTTGTCGACGAGCAGCAGTCCGTCCGTCACGAACGAGTGGTGACTGGGTTCGAGGCCACAAGAGCCTCGGTCAGCGCCCGGACCGTCTCGTCCAACGACATCTTCGACGTGTAGCCGGATGCCAGACGGTGGCCGCCTCCGCCGAACGCCTCGGCCACCGCAGAGACATCGGTGTCGCCTCGCGACCGGAGCGAGATCTTCCACCCACCTGCCCGCTGCTCCTTGATCACCGCGGCGACGTCAACCTCACGGGCGGTTCGGATCACGTCGATCACCTCATCGGTCTCCTGGATCTCGACGTCGGCATCGTCGAGGTCCTTCCGGGTGACCGACGCCCAGATCAGGCTGGCCTCGGGGACATGGGTGACGCGCTCGAGGACCTTCCCCAGCAGCCGGAGGTACGGGATGCTGCTATCCGCGTACAGGACCTGGGCCAGGCGGGCATGGTCGAAGGGACGCTCTCGCAGCTCGGCGGCGATGCGAAGCACCTCCGGGGAGGTCGACTCGAACTGGAACCGGCCGGTGTCGGTGACCAGACCGGCGTACAGACACGCGGCCACGTCCGGACCGAATCCGCCTCCCATCCTCTCGACCAGCCTGAAGACCAGCTCCGCGGTGGCCGCCGCCTCCGGATCGATCAGGTTGATCGTCCCAAAGCCGGGGTTCGTCCGGTGGTGATCGATGCATATCACCGTCTCGGCCCGCTCGACGAGGTGGGCCAGCCCGTCGAGACGGGCCACGTCGGCCGCGTCGAGGGTCACGGCGACCGGCGGAGCCTTGGGGAGGTCGCCCGGCGCGACCAGATGCTCCGAGCCGGGCAGGGACTCCACCCAGCGGGGCAGGTCGTCCAACCCGTTCGGCGAGGCTGCCACGACCTCGACGCCTCGCCCCGCCAGGAAGCAGGCCAGCCCGAGCATCGAGCCCATGGCGTCGGGGTCGGGGTTGACGTGGCAGGCCAGCGTGACCTGGTTGGCCCGGCCCAATGCCCAGGCCGCCGCGTCGAGCGCCTCACGAGGAACCATCGTCCTCCTCGTGGATCCGGCGGAGGAGCTCGTCGACCCGCTCCACCCGCTGGGCGGACCGGTCTTCCTCGAATTCGAGGTCGGGAAGGAACCTGAGGCGAACCTCATGTCCCAGGACCTGGCGGAGGTGGCCGCGGGCCGAGCGCAGTCCGGCGTGCGTGGCCTTCCGCGCCCGTTCGTCACCCATCACGGTGTAGAAGACCCGGGCCCGGCGGAGGTCGGCCGTCACGTCGACGCCGGTCACCGTGACGAAGCCCACCCGGGGGTCCTTCAGCCGGGGGATCTCCTCGGCCAGGACCTCACGGAACTCCTCGGAGACCCGGTTGGGTCGCTTCGATTCAGTCATCCTGAGCATGCAGCGTCATGGTGTGATCGATGATCTCCAGGGCCGGCTGGCGGGCCACGAACCGTTCCACCTCGTGCATCACCTTCCGAAGCTGGAATCCGGTCGACGAAACGGCGGACACCGCGAGCCGAGCCCGCTGCCACTGGTCCTGGTGATCGACCTCGGCCACGGCCACATTGAACCGATGGCGAAGCCCCTGTTGGAGCCCCTTGACCACGTGTCGCTTCTCCTTCAACGACGTGCACCCCGGGATCCGGAGATCGAACGCCGACAGCGCCACGAGCATGTCTCAAGCGTAGCGCGGCGGGCTACAGGGAACGGGCAACCTCGCGGACCTCGTATGCCTCCAGCACGTCGCCCTCCTTCACGTCCTGGAAGTTCTCGAGGCCCACGCCGCACTCGAACCCCTCAGCGACCTCGCGCACGTCGTCCTTGAACCGGCGGAGCGACCCGATCCGACCCTCGTACACGACGGCGCCGTCCCGGACCAGACGCACCCGAGCGCCTCGGGTGAGCGTTCCCCGGGTGACGTAGCAGCCGGCGACCATCCCCAGCCGGGGAACCCGGAACGTGGCCCTCACCTCCGCCTCGCCCAGAGAGACCTCCTGCTGTTCGGGAGCCAGGAGGCCCGACAACGCCTGCTTGATGTCATCGACCGCCTGGTAGATGACCCGATACAGGCGGACGTCGACGCCTTCCCGCTCCGCCGCCTCCCGGGCGTTGGCGTCTGGACGGACGTTGAACCCGATGACCACGGCCTCATCGGCCTGGGCCAGCTCGACGTCGCTCTGCGTCACCGCGCCGACACCCCGCCGCAGGGTCCGGACCTGCACCTCGTCGGTGCCGAGCTTCTCCAGCGCCTCGGACAGCGCCTCGAGCGAGCCCTGGGTATCCGCCTTGAGGATCACCCGCAGCTCGGCGACCTCGCCCGCCCGGACCTGGGCCAGGACGTCCTCCAGGCGCACCGCCGGCTTAGCCGCCACCTGTTCGGCCGCCCGGACCCGGGCTTCCCGCTCCTGGGCCATATGGCGG
>DASQTB010000046.1:0-15481 GCA_035642095.1 Actinomycetota bacterium
ACTGAGCGACACCGATCCGGACCTCGCCGAGGTCCAGGGCCAGCACCCGCCCCGGGGACTCAGCCACCCGCCGCCAGGAGCGAGACCAGGCGGCCGGGGATGGCCCCCAGAGCGTCTTCCAGGGCCGCCGCGTTGGCGCCCCCGCCGAAGGCCAGGTTCGGCTTCCCCCCCGCTCGGCCCCCCAGGATCCTCGCCGCCGGCTCCAGGAGCTCGGGGGCGGTGACCCCTCGGTCGACCAACGACTTGGTGCAGGCCGCGACGATGGTCGCCTTGGAGCCGTCCGCCGTCCCCAGCACCGCCGCCCCCCGGCCGTCGCGCTCCAGCCGCTCCCGCAGCTTGATGGCCAGCTCCCGCAGCGCCCCCGGGTCTTCTCCGGCGATCGAGGTCACCACCAGCCGGACTCCCTGCACGTCCGCGGCGGCGGCGGACAGGCCTTCCACCCGGGCCGCCCGCTCCTGGCCGCGGACCCGGCCCAGGGCTTCCTCCAGCTCCCTGATCCGGTCCGCCGCCCGCCGGGCCCGGTCCGGGACCTGGGCGGGGTCGCCCGCACCGAGCGTCTCGGCCACCTCCTCCAGGAGACGCCGCTCCCGGTTCACGTGGGCCAGAGCATCGGGGCCGACCAGCACCTCGATCCGGCGAAGGCCGGACCCGATCGACTGCTCGGACGTGATCAGGGCCAGGGCCACCCGCCCCGTGTGGGGGACGTGGGTTCCGCCACACAGCTCGACCGAGTAGTCGCCGATCTCCACCACCCGCACCAGGTCGCCGTACTTCTCGCCGAACAGGGCCAGGGCTCCCTGGCTCCGGGCGAACTCGAACGTGGTCTCATAGGCGCGAACCGGAGCGTCTTCGGCCAGCCGGGAGTTGGCCAGGCCCTCCACCTCCTCGAGCCGGTCTCGAGACAGCGGCTCGAAGTGAGTGAAGTCGAACCGGAGGCGCCCCGGTGCCACCAGTGAGCCCGCCTGGCGGGCGTGGTCGCCGAGCAGGTGGCGAAGGGTCCAGTGGACGACGTGGGTCCCGGTGTGGGACCGGGCGGTGGCCGCCCGGCGCTCTCCGTCGACGAGGGCGTGAGCATCCTGCCCTGTTCGGACCACCCCGGCGACGACGCTCCCCCGATGGACGATCGTCTCCCCCGGGCCGGGAACGGTGTCCTCGACGCGGATCTCTCCGGTCTCCGTCCGGACGACGCCGGCATCGCCGACCTGTCCGCCGCCTTCCGCGTAGAACGGCGTGCGATCGAGGACCAGCTCCACGTCGCCGTCCGCCTCGACCGCGTCGGCGCGGTTCCCATCCCGGATCAGCCCGGCCACCCGCCCTTCCGCCGAGAGGTGCTCATACCCCAGGAACTCCGTCCGCCCCGCCCCACGAGCTACCTCGACCAGGGCGGCCTGATCCCGGCCGGTCTTCCCCGCGGCTCGGGCTCGCCGCCGCTGCTCATCCATCAGGCGCTCGAACGTGTCGGTCTCGACCTCGAGGCCTTCCTCCCGAGCCAGCTCGACCGTGAGCTCGATGGGGAAACCGTATGTGTCGTGGTACCGGAACGCGGCCTCCCCCGGGAAGCGGCGCCGCCCTGTCTCCTTGAGCTTGGCCACCTGGTCGCCGAACAACGCCATCCCCTGCCGGAGCGTGGCCCCGAAGTGATCCTCCTCGCTGACGGCGACCTGGTGGACGAACGCCGTGCGCTCTGCCAGCTCGGGGTAGGCGTCGCCGAAGCTCCCCACGGTCGCATCGATCAACGGACCCATCACCGGACCCTCCACCCCAAGCTTCCGGGCATGGAGAACCACTCGGCGGAGCATCCGGCGAAGGACGTAGCCCCGACCCTCGTTGGACGGCACGACCCCGTCTGCGATCAGGAAGGTCGTGGCCCGTCCGTGCTCGGCCACGATCCGGAGCGACAGGTCCTCCCCCTCGTCCTTCCCGTAGGTCCGGCCGGTGACCCGTTGGGCGGCGTCGAGCAGCGGCACGAACAGATCCGTCTCGTACACGGAGGGCACATCCTGGAGGACGACGGCCACCCGTTCGAGCCCCGACCCGGTGTCGACTCCCTTCGCCTCGAGGTCGCCGATCAGGTTGAAGTCGTCGTCCCGGACGTACTGCATGAACACCAGGTTCCAGATCTCCAGGAACCGCTCCTCCGATGCGTCCGGGCCTCCCTCCGGGCCGTAGGCCGGGCCCCGGTCCACGAAGATCTCCGAGCACGGGCCGCAGGGGCCGGCCACGCCCATGGACCAGAAGTTGTCGAACTTGACCCGCTCTTCGAGCGGGACCTCATGGAGTGGCCGGTCGCGGCGAACGATCCGCTCGAGCGGCAGGTACCGACGCCATGCATCAGCGGCCTCGTCGTCCTCGATGTAGACGGTGGCCCACAGCCGGTCCGGGTCCAGCCCGTATCCATCGGTGACCAGCTCCCAAGCGTAGGCGATGGCCCCCTCCTTGAAGTAGTCGCCGAACGAGAAGTTGCCCAGCATCTCGAAGAACGTCATGTGTCGGATCGTCCGGCCCACGTTCTCGATGTCCGTCGTCCGGAAGGACTTCTGGACGGTGACCGCCCGGGGGTACGGCGGGGCCTGCTCGCCCAGGAAGTACGGCTTGAACTGCACCATCCCGGCCGTGGTGAGCAGCAGCGACGGATCGCCCGGGATGAGGGAGGAGGAGCCCACGGCGGCATGGCCTCGATCCTCGAAGAACGAGACGAACCGGCGACGGATCTCCCTGCCCTGCATGGTGGTCAGTCTAGCGGTGGGTCCATCAAGCGAACCCCGGGGGCGCCGATACCTCTTGCTGAACGCCGACTTGGGAATGAGAAGATGGATATCTCCCAGCGCGCCGAGCGGCCTGGCGGGGCCGCCCCCGAAGTCCCTCTCCGGGACGTCATCGAGGCCTTCCTCGAGCAGGCCCGGGACGGCGTGGTGGTCACCGACCGCGACGACCGCATCGCCATGATGAACCGGCGGGCCGAGGAGCTGTTCGGCTACGAGCGGAGGGAGCTGGTTGGAAAGCCGGTCCGGGTCATCGTCCCGGAGGGGCTGCCCCGGCCAGCTGGCGCCGATCCTCACCAGGAGGCCACCGCCCTGCTGCCCGGCCGGCGCAAGGACGGCTCGGTGGTACCGGTTCGGATCGACGTGAGCTACCCGGCGGAGGGAGGCGTGTTGGCAGCCACCGCGTTCCTCCGGAAGGCCGAGGCGCCGCTTCGCACCTCGAACGGCCCCAGAGCGGTCGACGCGCAACCTGGAGGGCCACCGCCGACGCCCGAGGCCATGGTCGACCTGCTGACCGGGCTGCCCGGGCGGGTGCTGTTCATGGACCGGCTGAGCGTGGCCCTGGCGGGGTCCGCCCGGCGGTCGACGCGCGTGGCGGTCCTCCTCCTGGACCTCGATGGCTTCCGGCTGATCAACGACAGCTACGGAACGGCCACCGGAGACCGCCTGCTGACCGCGGTCGCCGAGCGCATCTTCGGTGCTCTCCGACCCGGCGACACGGTGGCCCGGGTCGGGGAGGACGAGTTCGCCATCCTCTGCGACGACATCGCCCGGGAGGAGGGGGCGGCGACCATCGCCGAGAGGGTCCATGGGGCCGTTGGATCGCCGTACGCCATCGACGACGAGGAGCTCGTGGTTACCGCCGGCTTGGGCTTCGCGGTCTCGGGGGGCGACCACTCCCCCGAGGCCCTGTTCCACCGGGCCGAGGAGGCGCTCCACCGGGCCAAGGCCCGGGGCCGAGGGACGCTGGCCGGGGCGGGGGGCGAAACCGGGGCGCCCGTTGAGGAGACGTCGCCATCCGAGCCCGAACCAGAGCCGGCCTCACCTCCGGACGATGAACCCGAAGTGGTTCCCGCTGCGGTGGCATCGGGCGGGAGCTCCGTCCAGGCCCCTCAGGACGTTCCTCACGTCCCGCTCGCCGCACCATCTCCGCAACCGGATGCTTCGGACGAGACCAACGTCTTCCCGGTCGTTCCGTCCTGGGAGGCGGACGCCGGCGACGACCTGGCTCGAGCGCTCGAGCTGTCGGAGTTCCGCCTCATCTACCAGCCCATCATCCGGCTGGAAACCGGCCTGGTGGCCGGGGTCGAGGCGCTGCTCCGGTGGAATCATCCCCACCGAGGGGTGGTCTCCCCCGGCGACTTCCTGGCCGACGCGGAAGAGAGCGGGGCCATCCACGCCATCGGGTCCTGGGTGCTTCGCCAGGCCGTTGCCGACGCCGAGCGTCTCCAGGGCGCCCACCCCGGTGGCGCGCCGCTGATGCTCTCGGTCAACCTCTCCGCCCGGCAGCTGGCCGACCCGAACTTCGCCGACTCCGTTCGGGGGATCCTGGCCGGCTCTCCCGTCGATCCCGGCACCGTCTACCTCGAGGTCGGAGAGAGCAGCGTGATGGACGATGTCGAGGGAGCGGCCGCGATCCTCCGCGACCTCCGGGCCACCGGCGTCCGCATGACGATCGACGACTTCGGAACGGGATTCTCGTCCCTCCTCCACCTCAACCGGTTCCCGATCGACTTCCTCAAGATCGATCGATCGTTCGTGGACACCCTCGAGCAGAACACCGGGTCGGCGAACATCGTCACGGCGGTGATCGCCATGGCCCACGCGTTGGGACTCCCGGCCATCGCCGAGGGCGTGGAGACCGACCTCCAGCTGTACAGCCTCCGCCGCCTGGGATGCGACTACGCGCAGGGGTACCTGTTCGCCCGGCCCCAGCCCGTGGACCAGGTCGTGGCCCTGCTCGCCTCCGACCCCGCTTGGTGAGCGGGATTCGTCAGCGGCGCGGTTCCCACGAGAAGAACAGCGCGGCCAGGATGACTCCGGCCGCTCCCCACGCCGCCACGACGAGGAGGCTGCCCCCCTCCAACCCGGAACCGGACACGCTGAAGTAGGCGGAGTTCATGGCCTGGGCGAAGTGATAGACGGGGAACAGCTTGGCCAACGTCACGTACCAGGCGCTCGGGTCCTGGATAGGGATGAAGATGCCGGACAGGAACAGCAGCGGCAGGATGCTGGCGTTAACGACGGCCGGGGAAGCGTCCGCGTTGGGGATCGCCGACGTGAGAGCCAGCCCCAGCGCGGCGAACGACCCCGCCCCGACGGCGAGCGTGGCCAGGAAGGCCGGCAGCGTGCCGGAGGGGACCTCGGCCTCGTAGAACAACGCCCCGAAGGTCACCACGATCACCACTAGGAGGACGGTCACCAGTATGG
This sequence comes from Actinomycetota bacterium, assembly GCA_035642095.1. Classification (GTDB taxonomy): domain Bacteria; phylum Actinomycetota; class UBA4738; order UBA4738; family CALAEC01; genus DASQTB01. The sequence continues at coordinate 5,193 of DASQTB010000046.1, forward strand.
CGTGGAGGATCCGCCCGACCATGAACGACCAGGAGGCCATGGGGGTGCCCCGGACCCGCTTCAGGATCCCCATGTCCCGGGTGAACGTGATGTTGATGGCCAGGTTCGTGTACGTGGCGGTGATGATGGCGAACGACAGGATCGCCCCGACGTAGAACGTCGACGTGTTGACCTCCCGGCCGGCCACGGGAACCGTCCCCGTGCCGAACAGCGCGGTGAAGATGACCAGGAACATGAGGGGAAAGGCGAACGTGAAGAAGGCGTTGGCCGGGTTCCGCCAGAACGCCTTGTTCGTGTACCGCACCACTCGGAAGGCCTGGGTCAGGTCGCTCATTCCGCCCCCGCCTCTCCCCCGGTGATGTCCAGGTAGACGTCTTCCAGCGTCGGCCTGGAGACCTCCAAGGAATCCAGCCGGACCCCCCGCTCCAGCGCCCACCCGGTCAGCTCGTGGAGGGTCTTCGTGGGGTTGTCCGTGCTCAGCTCGACCCCGCCGTCGGCCACGGTGGCCGCCGTCCGGAGGGGCTCCGGGAGGTCGCCGGCGCCACCGGGAAGCCTGAACCGGAGGCGGGTCGCGGCCGTGTCCCGCCCGCCCAGGGATGCGGGCGCCCCCTGGGCCACGATCCGGCCCTTGGAGATGATGGCCACCTCGTCGGCCAGGTACTGGGCCTCGTCCATGTAGTGGGTGGTCAGGAAGATGGTCTTTCCCAGGCCCTTCAGGCTCCGGATCACCTCCCACGCTCCTCGACGCGCGCCGGGGTCGAAGCCCGTGGTCGGCTCGTCGAGGAACAGGAGCTCCGGATCGCCCGCCAGAGCCACGGCCACGTCGAGACGTCGTTGCTGACCGCCCGACAGCTTGCCCACCCGGGCGTCCCGCTTCTCCGTGAGACCCACGACCTCGATGATCTCGTCGGTGGGCCGAGGGCTCGGGTACAGGCGCCGATACAGCTCGATCGTCTCCGCCACCGTGAGGTAGATGTCCACGCCGGTGGACTGGAGGACGATGCCGATCCGGGCCTTCATCCGCCGGTCTCGCCTGGCGGGGTCGTACCCGAGGACCGAGACCTGTCCGGCCGTGCGGCCGCGAAACCCCTCGCAGATCTCGACGGTGGTGGTCTTCCCGGCCCCATTGGGACCGAGAAAGGCGAACACCTGCCCCTCGGAGACGTCGAAGCTGATGCCGGCCACCGCCTCGAGGTCGCCGTACCGCTTGACCAGGTCCTGGACGACGATGGCACTCACGCCGCGGAGCCTAACTGGAGAGTAATGGGGGGTACCGATGAGGCGGCGGCCCCTCCCGTTCCTCGGCCGGGTGCCCGTACGCCTCGCGCAGCTCGTTCTCCTTCTGGGCCGCCGCCCGGCGTCCCTCCTCGATCGAGGCCCGGGCTAGCGCGAACAGGTCGCGTGCTCCCTGCCGGGCCTTCTCCGCCACGGCCTCGGCGCCATACCGCTCTTGCTGGCGGCGCCACCACCGGGAGGCGTAGACCGCGGCCCCGACGCCCACGGCGATCCAGAAGGCGCGCCGCACCTAACGTCCCCGGAACCTGCGCGAGGCCTGGCGGGCCCCATACGCGATGGAGAGGCCCTTGATCAGGGGCGTAGAGACGAACTGGTCGACGAGCCCGCTGATCCGCTCGACGGTGCGCGTGATGTTGCCCACCGAGACCATCAGGTCATCGGAGTGCTCCAGGTTCTTGTTCATGGTGACGACCGACGTCCGAACCTCGCTCAGCAGCGGTACGGCCTGCTCACGGATCCCCTCGATGCTGAGACGGGTCTCTGTCAAGATCTGGAAGAGCCGCACCGAGAGGATGACCAGGGCCAGGACCAGGAGGGCCCAGGCCCCCGCGGCGATGATCGCCGCCAGCTCACCGATCGTCATGCCATCTCCTCATCGGGCCGCCATCTTAGTCGGCGCCCGTGCGCCCGGCGAACGCGCTACTCCTGCCTCTCCTCGCCTTCGCCGGAGGGCTCGTAGTACCGCTGTCCTTCGAACCGCGCCGGCCGGTGCTCCTGCTCCACGACGTGGCCGGGATAGTCGTGGGGATACTTGTAGCCCTTCCCGTGGCCCAGCTTCCTCGCGGCGGGGTAGTGCGTGTCTCGGAGATGGAGTGGCACGGGGTCCGACGACATCGCGTCGGACCGGGCCTTCCCCAGGGCGGTGATGACGCTGTTCGACTTGGGCGCCCGGGCCAGGTAGATCGCGGCGTGGGCCAGGTTGATAGCGGCCTCGGGCAGGCCGACGTACTCGACGGCGTGGGCGGCGGCCGTAGCCACCAGGAGGGCCCGGGGATCGGCCATCCCCACGTCCTCCGAGGCGTGAACCACCATCCGGCGGGCAATATATCGGGGGTCCTCCCCCGCCTCGACCATCCGGGTCAGCCAGAACAGCGCGGCGTCGGCGTCCGAACCTCTGATCGACTTGATGAACGCGCTGATGACGTCGTAGTGGGCGTCGCCCTGACGGTCGTACACCACCGCTTTCTGCTGGACCGCGTCGGCGGCCAGGTCACGGTCGACGTCGCTCCGACCCGCGGCCACCGCGGCCAGGACCGCCGCCTCCAGCCCGGTGAGCGCCACCCGGGCATCCCCCCCGGCCACCTCGACCAGGTGGTCGAGGGCCTCGTCCGTCACCTTGACGTCCTGATCCCCCAGGCCCCGCTCCGCGTCCTCCAGCGCCCGGTCGAGGAGCGTTCGGACGTCTTCGTTCGACAATGGCTCGAGCCGCAGCAGGATGCACCTCGACAGCAGCGGGGTGACCAGCGAGAAGTAGGGGTTCTCCGTGGTGGCCCCGATGAGGGTGATCGTTCCCTGCTCGACCGCCGGGAGGAGGACGTCCTGCTGGGCCTTGCTCCACCGGTGGACCTCGTCGACGAACAGGACCATCGGGAGCATCGAACCTCGGGCTTTCTCCATCACCTTCCGGGCGTCGGCCACGCCGGAGGAGACCGCGGAGAGCTGAACCAGCTCGGATCCGGCCTCGCTGGCCAGGAGGAAGGCCAGGGACGTCTTCCCGGTCCCGGCGGGGCCCCACAGGATCACGGAGGGCAGGTTGCCCGAGCGGGCCAGCTCGGGGAGCGGCTGGCCGGGGCCGATCAGGTGGCGCTGCCCGACGACCTCGTCGAAGGTCGCTGGGCGCATCCGGGCGGCCAGGGGCTCGGCCATGGAGAGAGCGTACCGGCGGAGGCCCGGCGGCGTGTTCTCGATGGGCCTGCGCTCACGCAGGTGGGTGCCCTCCCGACCGGTTCAGCGAACCCCGTCGAGGGGGCTCGACACCCCGACCGGAGCCGGGCTCCCGGATCCAGAGGTGCTGACTCAACGAGTCCACGCCTCGGGCTTCCGCCACGTTGATGCTACATCCGCTTGGCCCAGGGTTCAACGCGGGTGACGGCGGGGACCGGCCATCCGGTCCTACACCCTGGCGGCAGAGGTGGGCTGACTCACGCCCGAGGCTCGAGCCGGCGGAGGCGGAGCCCGAGCTCTCGGAGCTGAGCCTCGTCGACCGGCGATGGGGCCCCGGTCAGCAGGTCCGCACCGGACTGAGTCTTGGGGAAGGCGATGACCTCCCGGATGTTCTGCTCCCCGGCCAGGAGCATGGCCACCCGGTCGAGGCCGAAGGCGATCCCGCCGTGGGGCGGGACGCCGTACCGGAACGCCTCCAGGAGGAAGCCGAACCGAGCCTCGGCCTCGTGGGCGCTGAACCCGAGAGCCTCGAACACGCGGCGCTGGACCTCGGGGCGGTGGATCCTGATCGACCCGCCACCCAGCTCCCATCCGTTCAGGACCACGTCGTACGCCCGGGCCCGGGCCGTCTCCGGGTTGAGGTCGTCCGTGACCGGAGATGTGAACGGGTGGTGGACGCTCCCCCATCGTTGGTCCTCGTCGCTCCACTCGAACAACGGCGGCTCGGTGATCCACGCGAACGCCCACGTGTCGGAAGGGATCAGGCCGAGTCGCTCGGCCATCAGCCGCCGAAGCCCGTCCAGGATGGTGTTCGCCCGGGGTTCTCGGTCGGCCACGAGGAGGAGCAGGTTGCCTTCTCCGGCCTCGGTGGCCTCGACCACCGACGACACCTCGTCCGCCGAGAGGTGTTTCTCCACGGGCGAACGGGCCTGACCTCCCTCCCAGGCGATCCACACCAGGCCCGAGGCGCCCCGGCTCTGGGCCTCGACGACCAGGCCGTCGAGCTCCTTCCGGGACCACGAGGCAGCGCCGGGAGCGGCGAAGGCCTTTATCACACCGCCCTTCTCGACGGCGCCGGCGAACGCCCGGAACGCGGTAGCCCGGAACGCGGCGGTCACGTCGGCGAGCTCCATGTCGTACCGCACATCCGGCTTGTCGGTGCCGTACCGGCGCATCGCCTCGTCGTACGACAGGCGGGGGAACGGTATGGCGATGTCGACCCCGCGGGTCTCCCACCATACGGCGGCCAGGAGGTCCTCGACCAACGTCTGGACGTCGGCCTCCTCCACGAAGGACAGCTCCACGTCGAGCTGGGTGAACTCCGGCTGGCGGTCCGCCCGGAGGTCCTCGTCCCGGAAGCACCGAACGATCTGGTAGTAGCGATCGAGGCCCGCCACCATGAGAATCTGCTTGAACAGCTGGGGCGACTGGGGCAGCGCGTAGAACTCACCCGGTTGCAGCCGCGACGGCACCAGGAAGTCCCGAGCTCCCTCGGGGGTGGACCGGGTGAGCATGGGGGTCTCCACCTCGACGAACCCGCGGCCGTCGAAGAACCGTCGGATCGACGACAGCGCCCGGTGGCGCAGCATCAGGCGCTCGGCCATCTCCGGACGTCGGATGTCCAGGTAGCGGTGGCGGAGGCGGAGGGGCTCGTCGGCCGCCACGCGGTCCTCGATCGGGAACGGCACCGGCTCGGCCTCGGACAGGACGTCAAAGGTCGCCGCGACCACCTCCACCTCTCCGGTGGGGAGGTTCGGGTTCACCGTTCCTTCCGGACGGCGACGAACGTTCCCGGTCACCCGGACGACGCTCTCCGCCCGGGCCTTGGAGGCGGCGGCGTGGGCCTCGGGCCACTCCTCGGGATGGACCACCACCTGGACCGAACCCTCCCGGTCACGAAGGTCGACGAACAGGACGCCGCCGTGATCCCGCTGGTGGGCCACCCACCCGCACAGGACGACCTCGCGCTCCACGTGCTCGGCCCGAAGCTCGCCGCAGCGATGGGATCTCATCGGGAGAGCCACGAGGCCAGCTCCGTGCGTTCGATCCGCTCCTGCTTCCCGTCCGACATCGTGCGGAGGGTGACCACGCCGTCCTCGAGCTCCCGCTCACCGACGATGGCTGCGTAGAAGGCCCCGGCCCGGTCCGCCATCTTGAGCTGGGCCTTGAGCGGACGTTCCTCCAGGGCGATCTCGGCCCGAAGGCCCACCAACCGCAGCTCCCGGACCAGGGCCCGTCCCTGGCGACGGGCCTCATCTCCGATGGCCACCACGAACACCCCGCCGGCCTCGACCGGCAGGGAGGCTCCTTGCTTCTCCATCACCAGGAGCACGCGTTCCAGGCCCAGCCCGAAGCCGACGCCCGGGGTCGGCTCCCCGCCCAGCGCCTGGGCCAGTCCGTCGTACCGCCCCCCACCGCACAGCGTCGACTGGGTGGGGCCGAGCGCGTCGCTCGTGTACTCGAAGGCGGTCCGCGTGTAGTAGTCCAGGCCCCGGACCAGTCGGTGATCGATCTCGAACGGGATCTCCTCCTCGGCCAGCCCGGCCTGGACCGCCTCGAAGTGCTCCCGGCACGGCCCGCACAGGAAGTCGATCGTCCGGGGGGCATCCTCGGTGACCACGCGGCATTCGGGCCGCTTGCAGTCCAGGACCCGGAGCGGGTTTGCCCTCCACGTATTGCGGTGCTCGGAGCACAGCCGCTCCTCCCGCTCTTCCAGGAACGAGACGAGGGCCTGGCGATGCCCGGGCCGGCACACCTCGTCGCCGATGCTGTTCAGGGAGAGGTCGATGTCCCGGACCAGGGGATCGGGCTGGCCGGTCAGGAACCGGCTGCCGACCGAGATGACCTCCACATCGGCCTGTGGCGCCGAGGTGCCGATGGTCTCCACGCCGAACTGGGTGTGCTGACGCATCCGGCCGGCCTGGGGCCGCTCGTGGCGGAACATGGGGACCACGTAATACGCCTTGAAGGGAAGGGGCACGTTCTGGCGGTTGGCCAGGTAGGCCCGGACCACGGGCGCCGTTCCCTCCGGGCGAAGCGTGAGGCTCCGGCCCCCTTTGTCCTCGAACGTGTACATCTCCTTGGTGACCACGTCACTGGTCTCACCGACGCCCCGCACGAACAGCTCAGTGTGCTCGAACGCGGGCGTCTCGACCCTGCGGAAGCCGAACGACCGGGCCACGAAGGCGGCCAGGCCGGCCAGCTCGTCGATCCACTCGGATACGGGGGGCAGAAGGTCCTGCGTCCCCCGCGGCGGCGAGAAGTCGGTCATGCGCCGGCCAGGGCGACGAGCCACTCGTTCGACCGTCGCTCGAGGCCGACACTGGTCTCGGGCCCGTGCCCGGGGTAGACGTCGAGGCCGTCCGGGAGCTGCAGGAACCGTCGGAGGCTGGCATCCATGGCCCGGGGATCGGAGTTCGGGAAGTCCGACCGGCCGATCGAGCCTCGGAAGACGAGGTCCCCGCTGAACACGAAGCCGTCGGTGAGGTAGCAGACGCTGCCCGGCGTGTGCCCCGGCGTGTGGAGGACCTCGATCCGGAACCCGGCGAACTCCAGGACGTCGCCGTCCGTCACGGTTCGGACCACCGTGGGTCGGAAATCGACCTCGGCCGCGTACCCCGCGCCCCAGGCCCGTTGATCGGAGAGCGCCAGCTCGTCCGCGCCGTGGATGAACAGGGGAATATCCTCTCCGCACACGGAGGGCACCGCGCCGATGTGGTCGCCGTGGCCATGGGTGGCCAGAACGGCGGCCAGACTCCTGCCGGAGCGGGCGACCACGCGCTGGATGGCGGCGGGCTCGAACCCGGGATCGACCACGACCACGTCCTCGGAGCGATCTGCGGACACGACCCAGCAGTTCGTGGCGAACGGGTTGTCGCTCAGGACATCCAGGAACATCCGGGCCATGGTAGCGGAATCGTCTCGGCCGGCCTTGCGCTGCATCCGGGCGAGGGGATACTGGACGGCGATCCGGCAATGGCCGACACCATGATCTCCCTCCGCGACGTCACCAAGCGCTTCCCCGGCGCTGCCCGCCCGGCCGTCGACCGCCTCTCCCTGGACATCGAGGAGGGCCAGACCGTGGTCCTGGTCGGGCCCTCCGGGTGCGGCAAGACAACCACGATGAAGATGATCAACCGGCTGATCGAGCCGAGCGGCGGGACGATCGAAGTTGACGGGACGGACGTCATGCGCCAGGACCCAGTTCGGCTCCGCCGGCGGATCGGCTACGTGATCCAGTCGATCGGCCTGCTCCCCCACCGGACCGTGGCCCAGAACATCGCCACGGTGCCGACCCTCGAGGGGTGGGACCGGGCCCGGACCGATGCTCGGGTGCGGGAGCTGGCCGGCATGCTCCAGCTCGACGAGGAGCTGCTCCCCAGGTACCCGGCCGAGCTCTCCGGCGGTCAGCGCCAGCGGGTCGGTGTGGCCCGGGCGCTGGCCGCCGATCCCCCGGTGATGCTTATGGACGAGCCGTTCGCCGCGGTGGACCCGATCGTCCGGGCCAGACTCCAGGACCAGCTGGTCGGCCTCCAGCGCAGACTCCGGAAGACGATCGTGTTCGTGACCCACGACATCGATGAGGCGATCGTCCTGGCGGACCGGATCGCCATCCTCAACATCGGCGGGATCCTGGAGCAGTACGGGCCGCCGGAGGAGATCCTTCGGGCACCGGCCAACGCGTTCGTGGAGGATTTCGTCGGACCGGAACGGGGACTGAAGCGCCTGGCCCTGATCACGGTGTCGGACATCGAGTTGGAGGAAGGGCCAGTGGTCGGCCCGGCCACCCCGGCCGAGGACGCCCGGCGGATGATGAAGGAGACCGGCTTCGGCTGGGTGGCGGTCATCGAGGACCGCGTCATCCGGGGATGGGTCGACGAGCCCATGCTCGAGGGCAAGGACCGGGTGGAGGACGCCTCCCCCCGCAAGTTCGGCGCGTACGTCACGCCCGCCGACTCGTTGCGAAAGGCGCTCGACTCGATCGTCGCCTCCCGCACCAACGTCGCCGTCGTCGCCGACCGGAACGACCGGTACCTGGGAATCCTGACGCTGGAGCGCATCTCCCGCGAGATCCGAGTCCCCTCGTGAACGAGCTCTTCGACTGGGAGTGGGCGAGCACCCACCTCGATCTGTTCGCCCGGCAGCTTGGGCAGCACGTCTCTCTCACCCTCCTGGCCGTGGCCATCGGGCTTCTCATCGCACTTCCGATCTCGATCTACGTCCACCGTCACCGCCGCCTGTACGGGCCGGTCACGGCGGTGGCCGGCGTCCTGTACTCGATCCCCAGCCTGGCCCTGTTCGCCCTCCTCCTGCCGTTCACCGGGTTGGGGACGGACACGGCGGAGATCGGGCTGGTGAGCTACACGCTCCTGATCCTGATCCGGAACACCGTGGTCGGTCTCGACGGCGTCCCCCCGGACGTCAAGGAAACGGCCCGAGGCATGGGGTACGACGACCGGCAGCTCCTGTGGCGGGTGGAGATCCCCCTGGCCCTCCCGGTGATCGTGGCCGGGGTCCGCCTGGCCACCGTGACCACGATCGGACTGGTCACGGTGACGGCGTTCATCGGGAAGGGTGGACTTGGATTCCTCATGCTGGCCGGCTTCCGGAACCTGTTCCCCGAGGTCGCCGTCCTGGTCGGGCTGGTGCTCTCGGTGGCCCTGGCCGTCCTGGCCGAAGGACTCCTCCTGGCCGGACAGCGAGTGCTGGCTCCCTGGTCGCGGAAGGGGGTGGCGGGAGCATGAGCGAGCCCGGCTTCCTGGCCGAGGTCGTCGAATGGTTCACCGACCCCGTGAACTGGTCTGGATCCTTCGGCGTCCCGGCCCGGACCCTCGAGCATCTCCAGATCACGGCCGCGGCCATGGCCATCGCGGCCGGGATCGCCCTGCCGGTGGGGATGTACATCGGCCACCGGCGCCGATTCGAGTTCTTGATCGTGTCCGTGGGGAACGTCGGACGGGCCCTGCCCTCGTTCGGCCTGCTCCTCCTGTTCGTCATCGCCATGGGGCTGGGAGAGGCCCCGATCGTGCTGACCATGACGCTCCTGGCCATCCCACCGATCCTGATCAACACGTACGTCGGGGTGCAGGCGGTCGACCCGGATGCCCTCGAGGCCGCCCGTGGGATGGGAACGACCGAGTTGGGCGTGCTCGGTCGGATCGAGCTTCCTCTCGCCGCCCGGGTGATCCTGGCCGGGCTTCGGATCGCCACCGTGCAGGTCATCGCCACCGCGACGCTGGCCGCCGTGGCCGGAGGGGGAGGCTTGGGACGGTACATCGTCGATGGGTTCGCCGGGGGCGACGATGCTCAGCTCTTCAGCGGGGCGGTGCTCGTGGCCGCGCTGGCCCTGGCCATCGATGGCACCTTCCTGCTGCTCCAGCGCCTGGTCACGCCCCGGACCACCTCCTCCGGCGCTCCGGCCGAGGTCGCCGAGCCAGTCCTGGTCACCACCCGCGGCGGCTGAAACGGAATACGGGCTTCCTCGGACCGATTGATAGGGTTGTTCGACCCTTGCCGGAGGGGGGCTGAGGGGCCCTCCACAACCAGAGAGAGGGGGAGTAAACCCATGCGGAGATTCCGCAGCACCGCCTTCGGGGCGGCTCTCCTCGCACTGTCGCTCGTCGCGGCGGCGTGCGGGGAGGAGTCGGGTGGGGGCGGAGGAGGCGGCGGCGGAGAGGGAGATACCGTCGCCAGCCAGCTGACGTTCGGGGGACCCCCCGAGTGCCCCGAGCGGCCGTTCTGCCTTCCCGGGTTTCAGGAAACCTACGGGATCGAATTCGCCGAGTTCGTGCCCCTCGACGTGGGCGGACCGCTCACCGTGGAGGCACTCCAGAACGGCGACATCGACGTCGCCCTGCTGTTCTCCACCTCCAGCGTCATCGTCGACGAGGGATGGGTCGTGCTCGAGGACGACAAGAACCTCCAGGCGGCCGAGAACATCACCCCGGTCGTGCGCACGGAGGTGCTGGACGACGTGATCACGGAGCGGCTCGACGCGATCAGCGCCGCCCTGACCACCGAGAACGTCACCGAGCTGAACGGACGGGTGGAGATCGACAACGAGGACCCGGCCGACGTTGCGGCCGACTTCCTCGAATCGGAGGGCCTCC
>DASQTB010000047.1:0-7165 GCA_035642095.1 Actinomycetota bacterium
TCGTGAGCTCTCTGTGCGTCGTGGGCCCAGCCGCGACGCAGCTCGGCGACCGGGACACGGGGCGGGCCTGTTACCTGGAGGCCCTGGCCATCGACGAGGCGTTCGGGGAACGGACCGGGATGGCCCTCAGCCTGGACAACCTGGCCGACCTGGAGATCGACGAAGGGTACCCCGTCCGGGCCATGCGCCTGGCCGGAGGGTCGGAGGTGATCAAGGAAGGGGTGGGAGGCCAAGCCCCACCGGAACTGACCACGCTTCCCGATCCGCGCGAGCGCGCCCGGCCTCTCCTCTCCGAGGCGGAGATCTCGGCAGCGTGGGAGGAGGGGCGGCGGATGGGCTTGGAGGCGGTCTTGGCGTACGCTCGCGAGCCGGTGGAAACCTGATGCGGCGGCTGGCGGCGGCCCTCAGGGTCCACCCCGGCGAGGCCACGCTTGCCGTCTTCCCGGCCGCCATTGATCGAGTCGTGGAAGAGCACTCGCGGATCCAGCGACCTCCCCGGACGGCTGCCGCAGGTGTGACGTCAGCGGCGCAACGGGGGGCGTCCACGGCGTCTGGTACCTGGATGAGGAACGTTCGTGCTCGTGCGGTGCTCGCGAACGGCGCGTCACATGCGGTCACAGGACGGCATGGACGCCCCAGCCGCTCCGGCAGACGTGCGCGTCACAGCAGTGGATGTCACCCGACGGCACCAGCCGTCACAGCAGCAGTCAGAGTTCGAATCCCACCCCGGGCACTTCAAAGAGTTGGTTGCAGCCTTCTACGAGCGAACCGAGTTCGCCCATGCGTACGTTTCCTACGGCAGACGAAGGTGTTCGCGCCTTCGCAGTCCTGGTCCTGTGGGGTTGCCGTCGGGCAGGAAGGAGATCGACCTCGATCCACGAATGAGATCTGAAAGGAGTCATGGGATGCGACGCCCCGTGGTTCTCGCAACCGTGCTTGCTTTGACAACGAGTGCCATGTTGTTCACCGCAGCGGCCAATGCGGGCGACGACCCGTGGCAGGCGGTGAAGGCCGCGACCGCGCGCTATCACTCGTTCAAGCAGGCCCAGAAGGCCGGCTACACGGTGGTGGGGGAGCCCTGCGTGGCCGACCCGCTCGGAACGATGGGGATCCACGCCGTCCACCCGGCGCTCATGGCGGACGCGGCCATCGACCCGCTACGTCCGGAGATTCTCCTGTATGTTCCGAAGAACAGGAAGAACAAGCTGCGGCTCGTCGGGCTCGAGTACTGGAAGGCCGACGCCGACGGCGTGCTCACCACGGACGACGACCGGCCGTCGGTCCTCGGCCAGCAGTTCGATGGTCCGATGCCCGGCCACAACCCGATGATGCCGGTTCATTACGACGTCCACGTTTGGCTGTTCCAGGAGAACCCGAGCGGGTTCTTCGCTCCGTTCAACCCGAACCTGAGCTGCACGCCCTAGCGACGACTGGCCTGGGGCGAGGGGTGACGCGTTCCACACCCCTCTTGCCGCTCGCCGTGGGTCAGCCCCAGCGCTTGGGGTTGGTCGACTCGACGTCGAGGTCAGCCCGGCGGTCGGAGAACCTGCCGGTGCCTCCTCGGTAGCCGAGACGTCCCTTCCCTCGCCAGGTGCCGTCGCCGGGCACCAGGCCGGCGTACTCAGCGGTCTCGGCGGTCTGGCCGTCGTCGAAGATGAACTGGGCACGCACGAAGACCCGTCCCTGGACGGTGGTCGGAAAGTGCTTCAGCGTGACGGTGCCGATCTGCTCCCCCCACTCGCCGTTCTTCCAGTCCCCTCCGATGTCTTCGTACAGGGGACTCTCCTGGAGCACGACGTCGCCGAACGTCGCCTCGCTGAGACTCGGCCCGATGCTCCGCACCTCGCCGTCGCTGATGGCGGGGAAGTCGTATTTCGTGTCCTTGACCATGAATCCTCCTCCTGTGGTGGCGACAGCCAAGCCTAGGCGGGGGTCACCGCCGAGGCAAGCGATCGAACGCGGTGGCCTAGACTGCAAGACCGTGCAGGAGGCCCGGAAGACGGTCACCGTCGTGTTCTGCGACGTCGAGGGATCGACCAAACTGGGCGACCGCCTCGACCCCGAAACCGTGCGCCAGGTCATGATGCGGTTCTTCGAGGAGATGCGCATGGTCCTCGAGCGACACGGCGGCACGGTGGAGAAGTACATCGGCGATGCGGTGATGGCCGTGTTCGGCGTCCCTCAGCTGCACGAGGACGATGCCCTTCGAGCGGTCAGCGCCGCCGAAGAGATGCGGACGGCGCTCGGCCGGCTGAACGACGAGTTCGAAGAACGATGGGGCTTCCGGTTGAGGACCCGGATCGGAGTCAACACCGGGGAGGTCGTGGCCGGCGACCCGACGGCGGGTCAGGCACTGGTCCTGGGTGACGCCGTGAACGTGGCCGCCCGCCTGGAGCAGGTCGCACCGGCCGGGGAGATCCTCATCGGGACCGAGACGTACGCCTTGGTCCGCGACCACGTCGGCGTGGAGGAGATCGCTCCTCTCGAGCTGAAGGGCAAGCCGGACCCGGTCCATGCCCATCGCCTGGTCGGCGTCCGACGCGGCGTCGACGCCATCGGGGCCAGGCCCGACCCACCGCTGGTCGGACGCACCGCCGAGCTGGCGACCCTTCGGTCGGCCTTCGACCGCTCCGTGGCCGAGCGCGAGAGCGTGCTCATGACGATCATGGGCTCGGCGGGGGTCGGCAAGTCTCGCCTCTCCCGGGAATTCATCTCCGGCCTCCCGGCAGATGCCCGCGTCCTGCTTGGCAGGTGCCTGCCGTACGGGGACGGGATCACCTTCTGGCCGGTGGCAGAGATCGTGAAGCAGGCCTGTGGTATCAGCGACGACGATCCTCGGGCGGTCGCTCGGTCCAAGGTCGACGCCGCCCTCGAGGGCGCCGAGGCCGGTCCGCTGATCGCGGAGCGGCTGGCGGCATTGATGGGGGTTGGAGGGATGACCGCGGAGCTGCAGGAGACGTTCTGGGCCATCCGCAAGCTCCTCGAATGGCTGGGCACGAGCCGTCCCGTCGTCGTCATCCTCGACGATCTCCAGTGGGCCGAGCCGACCCTCCTCGACATGATCGAGTACCTCTCCTGGAGCCGGGACACTGCTCTGTTCGTGCTCTGTCTGGCCCGGCCCGACCTCCTGGACGTCCGACCGACGTGGGGCGGGACGGCCGCTTCGCTGTCCCTCACACCGCTCGACGAGGACGAGAGCGAACGACTGATTAGCTCGCTGGTGGCCGGCGCGACCCTCGACGAGCGGGCGACCCGGCGCATCGCGGAGTCCGCCGGCGGCAACCCGCTGTTCCTCGAGGAGATGCTCCGCATGCTCGAGGACGACGAGGTCCTTCAACGCCAGGACGGCCGGTGGGTCGTGACTCGACAGCTCACCGACGTGAGCGTCCCGGCGTCGATCCACGCGTTGCTCGGTGCGCGCCTGGACCGCCTCTCGTACGAGGAGCGTTCGGTGATCCGATCCGCCTCCGTGGTCGGCAAGGTCTTCTGGTGGGGTGCGGTCGCGGAGCTCGTGCCTCAGGGGGTCCGCCCGCAGGTCGGGAGCCATCTGCAGACCCTCGTCCGGAAGGACCTCATCCGGCCTGCCCAGTCGACCTTCGCCGGGGAGGATGCGTACCGTTTCCACCACATCCTGGTGCAGGAAGCCGCGTACCGAGGGACGCCGAAGGAGCTCCGTGCGGACCTCCATGAGCGCTTCGCCGGCTGGGTTCAGGGCGCGGCGGGAGACCGGACGGTCGAGTTCGAGGAGGTCATTGGCTACCACCTCGAGCGGGCGTACCAATTGGGATCCGAGCTCAGCGCCGGCGTCGAGGAATTGCGATCGCTAGGGCTTCGAGCAGCCCACCCCCTGGCTGCCGCCGGCGAGCGGGCGTTGGCCCGGCGCGACATGTCGACGGCGGCGGACCTGCTCGGACGGGCGGCCGAGCTGTTCCCGAACGATGCCGCCGAGCGCCGGACGGTCCTCCTGGCGCTCGGCGAGACGCTCGTGGAGACGGGCGACCTGGCCCGAGCGGAAGAGATGCTGGACGAGGCCGAACGGCTGGCCACGGAGGCCGGCGATCGGGCGATGATGGCCAACGCGGCCATCCTTCGCCTGTACCTCCTCCAGTCGACCGACCCCAAGCGCTTGACCGAGGAGGCCCGGCGGACGGCGGAGCGGATGATCGCCACGCTCGCGGAGCTCGGCGACGACGTCGGGCTGGCCAGGGCGTGGCGCCTGGTGGGAGACCTGCACTGGGCTCAGTCCCGGTACGCCGCGGCCGACGAGGCGCTCGCTCGGGCCATCTCCCATGCACGACGGGCCGGTGATGCTCGGGAGGAGGCCGACTCCCTCGGTCGCTACGTGGGCTCGGGAGCCTATGGTCCGGCTCACGTCGGTGAGGTGGAGCGACGGTGCAACGAGCTTCTGTCGTCGTCCGGCGGGATCGGCGGACGGGAGGCGCCCGCCCTCCGCGCCTTGGCCACCGTTCGGGCCATGGAGGGCCGGTTCGAGGAGGCGAGGGAGCTGGCCGACCGGGCCCGGGCCATCCTGGAGGAGTTCGGGTTCCGACTGCGCGCCTCGTGGGTCTCCGAGACGACGGGGGCGATCGAGATGCTGGCCGGGGATCCGGTCGCGGCGGAGCGGGCCCTGCGCGCGGGGTTCGACGCCGCGGTCGAGGTGGGGGAGCAGGGCTTCCAGGTCACCGTGGCCGCGCTGCTGGCCCACGCCCTCGCCGAGCAGGGCCGGCTCGAGGAGGCCGATCGGTTCGTTACCCTCACTCGGTCCTCGGCCGCTGAGGACGACCTGGCCAGCCAGGTCCTGTGGCGGAGCGCCCGGGCCAGGATCCTCACGGCCTCCGGTTCGGCGGCGGAGGCCGAGTCGCTGGCCCGCGAGGCGATCGCGCTGGTCGAGCAGACGGACGACGTCAACATGCACGCCGACACGCTCGTTGTCCTGGCCGGTGTCCTCGCGGCCGCCGAGCGAGCGGACGAGGCCGCCGACGTGTTCGATCAAGCGATCGGTCTCTACGCGGCCAAGGGAAACGTCGTGGCCGAAGGCACCGCCCGTCGACTTCGCGACGCGCTCCACGCCTCCGGAACCCGGACCTGAGGACTCCATGCCGGTCTTTGCCGTCCCTGCTCAGGCAAGCGACCCGATGTCGATGGCCTCCAGGGCGCCGCTGAAGTGGAGGCCCGGCTGGGGGCCGCCGGCGATGGCGTAGACCGTCGTGCCGTCCGCCACGACGCCCAGTCCGTGTCGAGGCGTGGGGAGGGGCGGCAGGGCGATCCACCGCTCCGTTTGGACGTCGAACGCCTCGGCCTCCTCGAACGTGCCGTCCTCCTCCTCACCGCCGAGAGCCACGACGAATCCGTTCGACGTTGCCGCCGCCGCCATGCCGCCCCGTGGTGTGGGCATGGCGGGGAGCGCCGACCACGCGTCGGCCTCCGGGTCGTAGGCCTCCACGTTGCCGAAGCCGGCCAGGCTCCCGGCCCGGCCGCCCACCGCGTACACGGATCCTCCGTACGCGGCGACGCCCATGTGCTCGCGAGGACGGTCCAGGCTGGCTCCCAAGGACCAGGCCTGGCTCGCGGGATCGAAGACCATCGTGCTCGTGGCCACGCCGTCCGGACCGACCCCGCCGACCACGTACACGTGCCCTTCCACCACCGCGGCGCCCCCCGCTGACCGCGGCTCGGGCATCGGAGGCAACTCCTCCCACTGCCCACCTCTGAACGCGAACGCCCGGTCGGTGGGCGGCCCCTCGGCCGTGTACCCGCCGAAAACGAACACAGCGCTCCCCAGACCCGCCGCCATCGCGTGATTGACGGGGATGGGGAGCGGCGGTCCGGCCGACCAGGCATCGGCGGCGAGGTCGTAGATCTCGACGGTGTCGACGGTGCGGTCGGGCTCGGCGAACCCGCCCGCCACGACGATCCGGCCGTCGGCCAGGGCGGCGGCGACCTCGGTCCGCTCGGTCGGCGCGGCGGCCATCGTTCGCCAGGCCACGTCGGTGACCCGGGGGGTCGGCGACCTCGCCTCCTCGGAGGACGGCGCGGTGCACGCCGCGGCAAGCATCCACGGCAGCGCACAGAGCCACCGCGGCCTAATCGTCATCCGACTGGGCGTGGTGCTCGACGCCGGCGATCTCCTCCTCGATCTGGGGCGTGGGGGCGACGATGACGTCGTGGAGGCGCCAGTCGAGCGCCCGGAGGCGGGCGTGGGCGTCCTCGATCCGGGCCACGAGGTCGTCCGTGCCGTCCCGGGGAACCACGAGCACCTCGCCGAAGTAGACGTGGCCCTGCTCCCGGAGGCGGGCCCGGGCCTGGCGGACCCAGCCCAGGCCCTGCATCTCGTGCTCGACCCTGGCCGTCAGGGGGTCCACCGCGCTGTCGTCGACCGTGGTGGGGCGCTTGTCCATCAGGTCCGTGACCACGGTCCGGAGATTGACGTATCCATCGTGGAGGATGTCCGTCGAGATGACGGCGGCGGCTACCGCGTCCGCCCACCACCACCCCAGCCCGATGCCCACGACGCCGGTCATCGCCGCCACGGCGGTCAGCCAGTCGGCCTTGTTCATCTTGGCGTCGGCGAACAGCACCTTGTCGTGGAGGGTCCGGGCCAGGGGGAGCTTCATCCGTCCGAGGAGGATGGCCGGAACCGCGCTGTACAGCAGGGCCAGCTCCATCAGCCACCCCAGCCAGAGGTGGTGGCCGAACAGCTCCACGGTGCCGATCGAGGGATGCTCCGCGCTGACCAGCTTGAGGAGGGCGTCGCCGAGGAGGATCGCGCCGAGCAGGAACAGGGCCAGGGCGGCGGCCAGGTAGGCGATCGACACGACCCGGTGGTACCCGTAGGGGAACGTTCGGTTGGGTGGGCGGTTGCGGATACGGGCGGCGATCAGGAACACCACCGGAGGGATCAGGCTGAGCATGTCCTCGATCCAGGCGGTCTTCATCGCCTGGGAGTTCCCCAGGGTGAGATAGATCCCGGTGATCGCGGTCAGGAGGTAGGCGATCGTCACCCACTCGAGCCTCGTGGCCCGGCGGTGGGCGGGCCGCTTCTCCGGCGGAAGCTCGAAGTGGTGCCTCATGTCCCGGCGTGCCGGTCGAGCAGCTCGTCGATGGAGGCGGCCCGAGCGGCGAGGTAGCGCTCCACACGCACCAGCCAGGCGTTCTCGCCGGCGGG